>JAITXS010000109.1 GCA_031284645.1 Spirochaetaceae bacterium
CTGCTATGCATATCTAACCCCATTCTGATCTACCTTTCTGTAGACCTATTATATTTTGGGCTAGATTTTTAGTTTTTAGTCGCCTGTTTTTCGGCTAGGTTTTATTTTTAGGCATCACGGCTCTCCGGAGATTCACGGTTGAACTGTATCCCTCCGGTTAAATTACCGTGTTGAGCTGTGATCCGCCGTAGGCATCTGCCCTCAGCTGCTTAACCTGCTCATCTGATAGATAATCGTCAAAGGGCATCTGCCGGTCAATAAGGCCTTCGGGTAAAATCTCGATAATCCGCGTGGCAATTGAGGTAATAAATTCATGATCATGTGAATTAAACAGAAGTACCCCGGGAAATGCCGTAAGTCCGTCATTTAATGCGGTAATTGCCTCAAGGTCAAGATGATTGGTCGGCTCGTCAAGAATCAGTACATTCGCGCCGGAAAGCATCGTTTTTGCCAGCATACAGCGTACTTTTTCACCACCGGAGAGTACATTTACCGGTTTTAGCGCTTCATCCCCGGAAAAAAGCATACGTCCGAGAAAGCCTCTTACCGAGGTATCGTCCTGATCCGGCGAATACTGCTTGAGCCAGTCACTGATTGACTCATTTCCCGAAAAAAACGATGAATTATCCTTGGGGAAATATGAAAACGAAGTTGTTTGTCCCCAGTAGTAATCGCCGCTATCCTGCTTGTGAACTCCGGCAATCACATCAAAAAACGCTGTTTTCGCAATATGCTCCAAGCCGACAAAGGCAATTTTATCATTTTTGTTGACCATTAGGGTAAAATCTTTCAAAATCTGTTTCCGGTTCTCCGTATCGGAGGAAGCAGAGAGTTTTTCAACACGAAGCACATTGTTTCCGATCTCGCGGGTCGGCTTGAAGTTTATATAGGGGAATTTCCTGCTTGTAACCGTAATATTTTCAAGGTCGAGTTTCTCCAGAACCTTTTTCCGGCTTGTCGCCTGCTTGCTTTTTGCTGCGTTTGAGGAAAAACGCCGGATAAATTCTTTTAATTCTTTTGCCTTATCTTCGCGTTTTTTAAGCTGCTCCTTTGACTGGCGCTGGAGCATACGACTCATTTGATACCAAAAATCATAATTTCCCGAATAGGCACTAATTTTACCCATATCAATATCGCAAATATTCGTGCAAACTGAGTTTAAAAAGTGCCGATCATGCGAAACAACAATGACAATATTAGGAAAATTTATCAAAAATTCCTCAAGCCAGCTGATGGATTCCAAATCCAGGCCGTTCGTCGGCTCATCAAGCAGGAGAATATCAGGATTGCCAAAGAGCGCCTGAGCAAGAAGCACCCGTACTTTCTTTGTCTCGTCAAGCTCGGACATCATTTTTTTCTGATCTTCCTCGCTTAGACCAAGTCCCGAAAGCATTTGCCCCACCTCGGCCTCGGCCTCCCAGCCGCCAATTTCGGCAAAATCCGACTCCAGTTCCGCAGCCCTCAGTCCGTCTTCTTCACTGAAATCGGCCTTCGCGTAAATCTCTTCGCGCTCCCTCATCATCTTATAGAGCTTGGGATAGCCGAAAACCACGGTGTCCATTACTGAATAGCTGTCAAATGCAAAGTGATTTTGCTGCAAGACCGCCAGACG
This sequence comes from Spirochaetaceae bacterium, assembly GCA_031284645.1. Taxonomy (GTDB): domain Bacteria; phylum Spirochaetota; class Spirochaetia; order Treponematales; family Breznakiellaceae; genus JAITXS01. The sequence goes on from JAITXS010000109.1 coordinate 1,613, forward strand.
CTCCCCGCTTGAAATAGAAATTTCGCCCTTGTCATGTTCTATCTCGCCGTCAAGGATTTTCAGAAACGTGGATTTCCCCGCTCCGTTAGCCCCGATAATCCCGTAACAATTCCCGGGAGTAAATTTTAAATTAACATCTTTAAATAATGTCCGCTCGCCATATGAAAGACTCAGTTCAGAAACAGAAATCATGCTAACCGCCACAAGTATATTTTTCTTGATTGTACCGTAAAGCTTGATCGAGGGCAATGGGCCGCAGAGATTCATTCCGGGCAAAAAAGTTAGAATTATATTAGAATTATCGAGGATCAAATTTTAAAAAATTATACTTAGGTTTTTATCGTAAATCCTAGTGTATTAAGGAGCTAATATTGATCCAGGGCCGAATCGAACGGCCGACCTGCCGCTTAGGAGGCGGCCGCTCTATCCCCTGAGCTACTGGACCGTGCTTGTTTGAGCAAAAGAAAAACGGGAGCGCCTCCCGCCTTAAAACTCAAACCACACTATTCTTCAAAACCGTCCGGTACATCAATATTTGAATAAACATTCTGCACATCGTCGTTTTCCTCAAGTTTGTCAATAAGACGCAAAACTTTTCCCGTCCCGTCTTTATCAAGCATAACAGGCACTTCGGGAACCATGCTGATTTCCGCACCATTTGTCTGATAGCCTTTTGCCTCAAGCGCTTTTGCAACGGCCTCGAAATCCTCCGGCGCAGTGCTAACCTCAATGATCCCGTCGGAAAACGAAACATCCTCCGCGCCGCCGTCAAGAGCAGCTTCCATAATTTCGTCTTCCGTGTACTTGTCGCCGTCAAGAGTAAGAATCCCCTTGCGTGTCAAAAGCCGGGAAACAGAACCGGATTTTGCAAGCTCGCCGCCTGCCCGTGTGATAATATTGCGGACATCGGCAGCCGCGCGGTTCCGATTGTCGGTCAACACTTCGATAAGAATGGCAGCTTCACCGATACGCGCCTCGTAGGTGAGTTCTTCGTAGCTGACACCCTCAAGCTCTCCGGTACCCTTCTTAATAGCCCGATCGATGTTATCTTTCGGCATATTAGCACCCCGTGCCTTGATGATAGCCGTGCGGAGCCTCGGATTCCCTTCCTGATCGCCGCCGCCCATCCTTGCAGCTATAGAAATTTCCTTAATAAGCTTTGTAAATAAATTACCTCTCTGCGCGTCGGCCGCTCCCTTCGCGCGTTTAATTTTTGCCCATTTACTGTGTCCGGACATAAATGCTCCTTAAAAAATTTGCATTCCTCTGCGCGGCTTGCCGCGAGCATATTGCTTAGACCCATTTTTACCGAAATCTTTGTCTTCGTCAATCCTTCAATCAACTTTTATTCAGATTTTATATAAGTACGGATATAATAATCAATAATATCTACGATGACTCTCGTGCCGCTCACCCTGTGTATAATCGGCAGCATCAGAAGGGAGACTTTCTCCTTTAAAAATACAGAAAATCCTGATGCCCCGATATCTGCCGGAAGCTTGATTTCCCCGCATTTTTCCTCTATGCTTTAAACCAAGAAATTGATAAATCGTAGAGGCAAACCATGAAATATTCTATAGCATTGGTTCCCGGGGACGGGATAGGGCCTGAAGTCAGCTCATGGGCGGTGAATGTTCTTGATGCTCTTGGTGATAAATTCGGCCATACTTTTAATTATGTCGAGCTTTTAGCAGGAGGATGCGCGATAGACCGCTATGGTCAACCACTGCCCGCCGATACCCTTGAGGCGGCTAAACAGTGTGATGCGCTGCTCCTTGGTGCGGTAGGCGGCCCCCAATGGGAAAACTTACCCGGAGAACTTCGTCCTGAGCGGGCTCTTTTAGGACTCCGGGCGGGACTTGGCGTGTTCGCGAATCTCCGTCCGGCCTCTCTGCTCCCCCAGCTTGCCGGTGCCTGTCCATTAAAAGACGATGTCTTGAAAGCAAGCAATCCCGAAGGAAAGCCGAGTTTTGATCTTTTAATTGTGCGTGAGCTTACCGGCGGCATATACTTTGGCCAACGGGGCAGAAAGGGATCAGGAAAAGACGAGGCGGCTTTTGATACTGAAATGTATGCCCGCTGGGAGATTGAGCGTCTGCTCCGTGTTGCTTATGAGGCTGCGGCAAAACGGCGCAAAAAACTCTGTGTTGTTGACAAAGCTAATGTTATGGAATCCTCCCGCCTCTGGCGTGAAGTGGCCCAAGCAATTTCATCTGAGTACAAAGATATCGAAACAAGTTTTCTTTATGTTGATAACTGCGCGATGCAGCTTATCCGCGCTCCCGGTCAATTTGATGTTATTGCCACTTCAAATATTTTTGGCGATATTCTGTCCGATGAAGCTTCCGTTATTTCAGGCTCAATCGGTATGCTTGCTTCGGCAAGTCTCGGGGCAGCGGATGATCTTCCGGCAAAAAACGGACGGGTAATGGGCATGTACGAGCCTATTCACGGGTCCGCGCCTGATATTGCCGGTAAAGACCTTGCCAATCCGCTTGCGATGATTCTTTCCGGTGCGATGATGCTCCGCTATTCTTTTGGACTGGAAAAAGAAGCGTGCGCCATCGAAGCGGCAGTGAGCGCCGTTCTTGACAAGGGTTTTCGGACAAAAGATATCGCAAGCAGGGACAGTGCACTTTGCGGCGAAAAAATTGTCGGTACGCGGGAAATGGGCACTGCGGTTCTCAAAGAATTGGAGTAATGACCATAACAATTACCCCTCATCAGTTTTCAGGAGATGTGATTGTTCCTGCGTCAAAATCACACACAATACGCCGTCTTCTTGTTGCAACGCTTGCAAACGGGGATTCCTGTTTGCAAAATCCGCTTGATTCTTTTGACGCAGCTTCCTGTGTCGCTGTTTGCAGGGGATTAGGGGCGGATATCAACACGGATAATCCTGCCCAATGGTATGTGCACGGCACAGGCGGCGCGGAAAAAATGAGAGTCCCGGAGGCGGCGCTTGATGTCGGCAATTCAGGGACAACGTTTTTTTTCACGCTTGCCCTGTCCGCGCTTGCGAAAACACCGTTTACTTTTACCGGTGATTCTCAGATTGCGCGGCGGAGTGCCCTCCCTTTGCTTGACGCTCTTAAAAGCCTTGGAGTAAAAATTTCGTGTACTCCTCAAGGCTGTATACCGATTACCGTCCAGGGCCCGATGAAAAGCGGACGGATTTCGCTCCCCTCTCCGACAAGCCAGTATCTTTCGGCAATGCTCCTTGCCGCTCCGCTTGCTCCGGCCGGCACTCTTATTGAAATTGATGTACCGCTTTTAAACGAAAAGCCTTATATTGAGATGACGCTCGGCTACCTCAAAGCACAGAATATCATCTATGAAACAAACGATGATTTTTCATATTTCAGGCTGAACGGCGGTGCCTCTTATAGGCCGGTTTCGGGATTTGTGCCCGGGGATTTTTCCTCGGCTGCTTTTCCTGCGGCAGCGGGTGTAATCACAGGCGGAGAAGTGATTCTTCACAATCTTGATCCCTCTGATTTCCAGGGTGATAAAGCCTTTTTTGACATTCTTTCAGCTATGGGTTGTCAGGTAAAATGGGAAAAATCATATGGAAAAGACACGGCTTGCCCCTGGCGTGTTTGTGTATCACGGCAGGGAAGTTTTTACGGCGGGGTCTTTGACTTAAACGCAACGCCCGATATGCTGCCTGTTGTCTCTGTCCTTGCCGCTTTTGCCGAAGGAGAGACCCGCCTGGTGAATGTCGCTCATGCCCGTATCAAAGAAACAGACCGCATCTCCTGCATGGCACAAGAGTTGTCAAAACTCGGCGTTGTGAGCAAAGAGATGCCGGACGGACTTGTCATTCAGGGGCAGGGCGGGGTAAAAGGCGGGGACAAAAAGCCGCTTACGCTTGACGGGCACGGCGATCACCGGATTGTGATGGCGCTGGCTGTTGCCGCTCTGGGTGCAGACGGGCCTGTTGAAATTACCGGTGCCGAAGCTGCCGGTGTTACCTATCCGGGCTTTCTTGATTTGATTCGCGCCTCGTGAGCGAGCAAAAGCTCATAAGCGGCATCTGTTTTTTTGTAAAAATGCTAAACCGTGAATAACAATAATAAAATCCCTATTTTGGGTCTTCTTCCGCACGAGCTTAAAACGATGCTCTCCCCTTTGCCTTCTTTCCGCGTGGATCAAATTTATCACTGGATACGAAGGGGAATTTCGTCTTTTAATGCCATGAATAATCTTCCCGAAAATTTACGGGACGATCTTGAAAAGCGTTTTACCCTGCGTTCATCAGAAATTACCCGCTGTTTTGAAAGTAAAGACGCTTCCCTTAAACTGCAAATCAAGCTATCAGACGGTCTTTTTATCGAATCTCTGGTATTACAAGACCAGTTTGAAAGGAAAACCGCCTGTCTTTCGACCCAGCTTGGCTGCCCGATGGCCTGTGTTTTTTGTAAAACAGGGAGCATGGGTTTTTTCCGAAACCTCAGTGCGGCGGAAATTGTCGAGCAATTTTTTCATCTAAAAGAAAATCGCGCTGAAATCTCGAATATTGTTTTTATGGGGATGGGAGAGCCGCTTTTAAATCTTGGTGAGCTTCGCCAAGCCATTGCTGTATTGACCGCGGACGACGGGAAAGAAAGCTTTTCCAAACGCCGCATTACTATTTCCACCTGCGGCATCATCAAAGGGATATATGATCTTGCTGAAAACGGACCGGCAGTGCGTCTTGCCATTTCGATCACCACAGCGGACGAGGCGCTTCGTCAAAAGCTTATGCCCGCGGCTGCCGAAAATCCGCTTGCCGAACTAAAAAAAGCCCTGCACTACTATCAGGGGAAGCAGGGGAAACGTATTACCCTGGAAGCCGTGCTTTTGGGAGGGCTCAACACCCGCCCCGAGGATATACGATCACTTATTGATTTTTCAAAAGGCCTGGATGTTTTGATTAATTTAATTCCGTGGAATGCTGTCGAAGGGCTTCAGTTTCAAGGACACACGCTCTACGAACCAAAATCACTCGAAATACGGGACTTCGCCGCAGGTCTTGAAAACGCCGGACTTAAAACAGTCCGGCGCAGCAGCAGGGGACGCGCTGTCGGCGGTGCCTGCGGGCAGCTTGGCGGCGAATCATCACTGCCTTAGCTGTTCACCCTCTCAAAGTACTCATTTGTCTCGGTATTCACGAGAATCCTCTCACCCTGCTTGATAAAAAGCGGTACACGCACCGTTAATCCGGTTTCCGTTACAACCGGTTTTGTCGCACCTGAAACAGTGTCGCCTTTGATATAATTTTCGCTTTCGGCAACCGTAAACACGACTTTGTAGGGAATTTTGATATCAATAACTTTTTCTTCCCAAATGGTAAGCTCGTAACTATTCCCTTCTTGCAGATAAAACTTCTTGTCTTCCATTCCTTTTATGGGAACATCATACTGATCAAAGGATTCGTTGTCCATAAAATGATACATATCCTGATCCGCATACTGATACTGACAGGTATTAACATCAACCTGAGCATCCTCAACTTCCTGCTGTGTCGGAATAGTCATGGTCAAGACAGAGCCATCTTTAATGCTCTTCATCTTTACCCGCGCAATCGCAGTTCCCTTCCCGGGCGTATGAAACTCCCGCTCAATTACGAGATAAGGCTGTCCTTTTTGCAGCAAACAAATTCCTTTAGCAATATCAACACCACGAATCATAATAACCTCACAATAATATAATTATTTCATAAACATTTAAGTTCGTCTACAAGAGTCGTTTCAGCGATTCCCGTTGGGAAGCGGGCGGCACTGCGTCATCTAGTAATTTTTTTAAAAAATACCCATGATAGCGTTATGGTAATGGTTATAATTGAGAGGGTACTCCTTGTCTTGGGCAGTCTCTGTCTGTTCCTTTACGGTATGAAGGTGATGAGCGACGGGATACAACAGAGCGCGGGCTCCCGTTTACAGTCAGTGCTGGGGCTTATGACCGGAAATCGCTTAAGTGCGGTGTTTACCGGATTCTCAGTTACCGCGATTATCCAATCATCAAGTGCAACGACCGTTATGGTTGTTTCTTTTGTCAACGCGGGTCTTTTAACATTGCAGCAGTCTATCGGCGTTATTATGGGGGCCAATATCGGGACGACGGTTACTGCGTGGATCGTCGCGTTGATAGGGTTTAGCCTCCAGATTGACAATCTTGCGCTGCCTGCTATTGGTATCGGATTTATTTTCCGTATGGCACGGTGGAAACACCAGGAAATGGGCAATATGCTCATTGGTTTCGGGCTCCTTTTTCTTGGCTTAAGTTTCCTTACCCAGTCCATGCCTAAACTTGATGCCGTGGATTTTAGCTTTATTAAAGAATTTTCCGGGGCCGGTTTTTTAACGGACCTTATCGGGGTCGGCCTGGGCTTTATTCTGACGATACTGATTCATTCATCTTCAGCTTCCACCGCGATAATGATAACAATGGCGTTTAACGGTTATATCGACTTCCAGTTTGGCGCGGCGATGATTCTTGGCGCGAATATCGGAACAACGATTGACGCGGCGCTTGCCGCTATCGGGACAAAAACAATGGCAAAGCGGGCCGCCCTTGTTCATATTTTCTTTAATGTGTTAGGCACGGTATGGGCTATCATTCTGCTCCGTCCCCTGCTTGGATTTGTCCAGAATATTACACCGGGCGGCAAGGATGCCTCCATTACCATTCAAATGGCGATGTTCCATACGGTCTTTAATATCATAAACACCATAGCATTCCTTCCCTTTGTTAAGCAATTTGCCTCATTTGTTACTTTTCTGGTAAAAGATAAAGATCCTGTTGAGGAAACCCTTGAGGTATACAAACTGCCCTATGTTGCAGGCTCCATCGATGCGCCTGAATTGAGTATTATCCGCGCTGAAAAAGAGATCCGTGACATGGCGGCGCTGGGCTTTTCTATGTATCGCAGCCTCCGCCAAACAATAGAATCCCTGCGGGAGGATACAGTTTATCCTTTAATTAAGGAACTGCAAAAAAAAGAAAATTACGCCGATCAGATGCGCGAGGAACTTACCCGCTTTCTTATGGAATGTACCCGAAGACAGCTTAATCGTAAATCAGAGCATAATGTAAGCCTTCTTTTGTGGATTATCGCTGATCTTGAGGATCTGACCGATGACTGTTACAGCATCAGCATACTTTTAGAACGCAGTGTCCGTAAAAATCAGATTTTCAAACAAGCTGAAATTGACGCTCTTACCCCCTATATGGGACAGGTTGAGGAATTCCTGGCCTTTGTCGGCGCTCATTTAGGCGGCAAACTTGATCCGGAACAAAGCCAATACGCAAAAACGATAGAGGAAGGCATAGACCTTTCGCGTAACAAACTGCGTAAGCTCGGTCAAAAACGTATTGAGGAAGGCGAGGATGTTAAAACCGAGCTTCTCTTTATTGATCTTGTCAGGCGTATTGAGCGTCTTGGCGACTATTGTTATGGCATTTCAAATGCACTTGAAGATATGGAATAAGACGCACTCGTAAGGATAGCTATGCTTATTAAAGAAATTTTAAAACAGGAAGCCTCTGCGCAGGAGATTACGGTTTCAGGCTGGGTGCGTACCAAACGCGATATGAAAAATTTTGCTTTTATTGAGCTCAACGACGGCTCTTGTTTTTCGAGCATTCAATGCATATTTGAGCGGGTAAGCGGAAGCGAAGAGGGGGCCGTAAAAGCCGGTAGGGAAAAAATAATTGCGGATATTTCAACAGGCTGTTCGGTAGAAGTAAAGGGAACTCTTGTCCGCTCGCCGTCTGACGGACAGGCGCTTGAGGTTCAAGGCAGGGATATCGTTTTGCTCGGCTCTGCGGAAAACTATCCCTTGCAGAAAAAGGGACACAGCCTTGAATTCCTTCGGGAAATCGCCCATCTTCGTGCACGGACAAATACGATTGGGGCGGTTGCCCGCATACGCTCCCGCCTTGCATTTGCCGTACACAATTTTTTTCAAGGACGGGGTTTTCAGTATCTTACCACGCCGCTTATTACAACGCAGGACGCCGAAGGTGCAGGAGCGATGTTTCAGGTAACCACCCTGAATTTGGACGAGCTGGCAAAAGCCGGAAAAGCGCCTGATTATACCCGGGATTTTTTTGGTAAAAAAGCGTTTTTAACGGTTTCAGGACAGCTTGAAGGTGAAAGTTATGCGGCGGCTTTAAGCCGTATTTATACCTTTGGCCCCACCTTCCGTGCTGAGAGATCCGATACGGCCCGGCATCTTGCGGAATTTTGGATGATAGAGCCTGAAATGTCTTTTGCTCATCTTGAAGATGATATGGCCCTTGCCGAAGATTTTCTTAAATACCTGTGTTCGGATCTTCTTAAGAATTGTACGGATGATCTGGAATTTTTTAATACCCGTGTGCAAAAAGGACTGCTTGGGACATTACAAAACATAGCGGACTCACCATTTGCGCGTATCACGTATACCGACGCCCTGCACGAGCTTGAAAAATCCAAACAGAGTTTCGAGTTTACGCCTTTTTGGGGTTGTGATTTACAAAGTGAGCATGAAAGGTTTTTAACCGAACAGATAGCCAAAGGGCCGCTGATTGTTACCGATTACCCCAAAGAGATTAAAGCGTTTTACATGAAGGCAAATGAGGACGGCAAAACAGTACGCGCGATGGATCTGCTTGTTCCCCGCCTTGGGGAGATCATCGGCGGGTCCGAGCGCGAGGACAACCTTTCCCTGCTTGAGCAGCGCATGGAGGCGTTGGGTATGGATACGGCCCCCTACCGCTGGTACCTTGATCTTCGCCGCTACGGCAGCGTAGCTCACGCCGGCTTTGGCTTGGGTTTTGAACGCCTTGTTCAATACTTTACCGGCATGACAAATATAAGAGATGTTATTCCCTATCCACGGGCCCTTGCATATGCGGAATTTTGATGCGTGCAAAATAAATTTTTCGATTTATTTTTTCATCCTTATGTTAATTCCGCTAAATTATAAGGCGCTTCCTGATAGACAAAATTCAGCCAGTTCAAGAAAAAGAGATGGGCGTGGGCGCGCCAGCGGACTATTGGTTTCTTTTCCGGATCATCACCGGGATAATAATTCTGCGGGATATTGGTATCAAGACCCCGCTGTTTATCGCGTTTATACTCTTTATCAAGAGTGTTTACATCGTATTCAAGATGACCGCTTACATAGATTTCGCGTCCTTTGCGTGCGGTGATGATAAAAGGGCTTCCGCAGGGAGTTGTTGATTGGACGCTCAGCTCGGAATGCGTGCAAATAACAGCACGCGAGCTTTCCGTATAACGCGACTGCGGGGCAAGAAAAATATCGTCAAAACCGCGGAAAAGCGGGGTATGGCGTTCATTGACATTGTGGGCGAATACCCCGAACAGCTTATTCGGCAGGGGTATTTTCGGTATATTATAATGATGATAGAGTCCTGCCTGTGCTCCCCAGCAAATATGCATACTTGAATAGACATTCTTTTTTGCATAATCCAGAACATCGCAAAGCTCGGCCCAATAATCAACTTCCTCAAAAGGGAGAGTCTCGACCGGAGCGCCGGTAATAATCAGTCCGTCGAATCGTTCCTTCATGGCTTTTGCGGAGTTTACATAAAATCTGTCCAGATGTCCGGGAGGCGCGTTATTCGAGTGGTGACTGCCCATTCTTAAAAACGTAATATCTACTTGCAGCGGAGAATTCCCCAGAAGACGCAAGAGTTGTATCTCCGTTTCTAATGTTGTCGGCATAAGGTTAACTATCGCGACTTTAAGGGGTCGTATATCCTGTTTTTTTGCCCGTGCATCGGTCATCACAAAGACATTTTCTTGGGTAAGCACTTCATAAGCAGGAAGCGACTTTGGAATTTTTATAGGCATAAAAAGAGATTAACACAGGAGGGGGGATCGGTCTAGCGCTATCCTGCGGGTAAATCCGGACAATGTGTTTCAAGAAAGAGCAAGAAATAGAATAAGACCGGAAGCAGCTGTTTTGCCCGAATTTTCTCTTGCGTAACAAACGACATTTATAATAGTCTTAGAACATGAAAACAGGGTGTTTCTTTCTTTGTCGGGTTTCTCATTTGAGAGCTGCTTTTCTTGGCGCATTTTTATCGGCTTGTTTTATTTTCATTCCGATGGTGCGCGGGGATGAACTTGACGATGAACAACTGCCCCTTGTAGTCGAGCCGAAAGTTTTAGTTATAAGCGCGAACAGAACAGCTGAAGAGGCAAACAGCGTTCCGGCTATGATGAGTATTATTACTGCACAGGAGATAGCCGAGTCCGGAAAAGTCTCTCTGCCTGAAATCCTCGAAGAAATCGCGGGAGTGCGATTTTACGGGGGCGCTTACGGCCCGGGTTCAGAAAGTATTTCCATGCGGGGTTTTGGTGAAAATTCACACGGACGGGTGCTTGTCCTGCTTGACGGCAATAAAATAAACAGTCCCGATATGCAGGGCTTTAACTGGAATGTTGTCCCTCTTGCCGACATTGAACGCATTGAGGTCATGGACGGTTCAGGCAGCGTTCAATACGGTAACTATGCGGTAGGCGGCGTTATTAATATTATCACCAAAAAAAGCGGTGCGGCTAAAACCAGTGTCAGTGTTTTAGCAGGCAGCTTTTACCAAAACAGCGAGAGCTTTTCTTTTCAGCGGCCAGGCGATTGGGGATACTTTTCAGTAAGCGCCGGACACAGCGGAACGCAGGGCTCAAGACGGCATCAGGCTTCCGATACGGCAAACACCGCGATAGACGGAACACTCAATATACAAAAAAATATGTTTCTTGATATGCGCGGCTCTTTTGTAACGATGAACTATCAGTTTCCCGGTTATCTTACACAAAAACAGTTTGATGATGATCCCTCTCAAGCTCAAAACACCCGTGTTTTTTCCGACGGCGGTTTTGAATATGATATTTCAGGCGGGGTAAACCTTAGGTGGATGCCCGCAGACAATATTGAAGTTTTTTTTCCTCTTTCGTATATATGGAAAAATACGGAGAGCGACTCAAGCGGCGCTATGAGTATGTCTTACGGAAGTCTCGTTCATACGGCGGGCTTTCGCCCTCAGCTTAAAGTGAGTTTTGATATTGCTAAAATGCCGGCGCGGATTCTTTGCGGTATAGATCTGTATTATGCACATACGGATAAGAACAGTTATGAAACTATAACACGGACAGGCAATCCGTTTAAGACGAATGTATCCCTATGGACATTGGGGCCGTTTATAAGCGCGCGTCTTGATCCGTTCACAAGCCTGAACCTGGATGCCGGTTTACGCTGGGACAGCGCATATCAGAGCTCGGAAAAAAACAAACCTCAAACAGAAAAACAATACAAACAATTCAAAACACTTGTGTATGAATTCGCTGTTGTGTATCGTCCTGTTGATCAGCTTAAAATATACGCGAAATATTCAACGACTTTCCGTTATCCGTTTACCGACGAGCTTACTTCTTGGTATGGTACTGCCTATGATAGTTATGTTTCCGATCTTGCTCCTGAAAAAGGTTTTAATCTTGAAGGTGGTATAGGCTTTCGATTGGGCGATTGGGTCGATATAAACGGAAATGTGTATTACATGAAAACGGAAGATGAGATCGCGTACGATAACACAAAAAACATGAATAGCAATATGGATACCACACAGCGTATCGGAACAAATATCAGCCTTCGCACTTTGATTCTGCGCCGTTTTGATCTGCAATGTTCATATTCTTATGTTGATGCGGTTTTTATTAACGGAGTCAACGAGGGTAAGCATATTCCCCTTGTCTCTGCCCACGCTTTTTACGGAGGACTGCTGGTAAAAACAAAATCCGGTTTTAGCTTTGGCCCTGATATTGAATACCGCGGAGCGCGTCCTTTTGGCAGCGATTACGCAAACGCCGCTAAGGATATGGAAGCTTATGTTCTTATCGGTTTAAAAGCGCGTTATGTTTTTGAGAAAGAAGGCAAACAGTATCTTATTCAGCTAAGCATAAAAAACATAGCCGATGTAAAATACGCGACATACGGATTTTACACCCCTGATTACGGTTCCGGTGAAACATTCACGTACTACCCTAATGCCGATATGGGCAGGTCTTTTACGATTTCTTTACGCTGCGGATTTTAAGATACAAAACCATTCCCTGTTTTGCAAGCCCCGCCGTGCCGTTTTTAAGAGTCTTGAATAATGTGTTTCAAGATGAGCTTCGCCGACATGGCTTCCTGTTTGCAAGCTTGTTTGCAAGAGGGAATATATGCTATATTACAAATGGGAAGATAGGAAAATATGAAGGTTTTACTCATTGTTAATCCGAAAAAAAGCGCGGCTCAAGAGCTGGTGCCGAATATTAAAAAAGAGCTTGAAAAAAAGAACATCCGGGTTTCTCTTTTTTCCTACACCGATAGTTCTCTTCCTGCGTCTGATTTTGACATCGCGTTTAGCCTTGGCGGGGACGGAACTGTGCTTTTTGCCGCACGAAGCCTTGCCGCGCTGGGTATACCGATCCTTCCGCTTAATTTAGGCAGTCTGGGCTTTATCGCCGCGGTTCATCCGAATGAATGGCAGGATGTTTTTGAAGACTGGCGCTCGGGAAAGGCCCTTGTCTCCGAACGTCTTATGCTGAATATCCGGGTACTGCGCGGGGAAAAGTTTGTTTTTGAAATGACAGCGTTAAATGATGCGGTTATATCAGCATCCGGTATCTCTAAAACAATCAGACTTGAGGCATTTTCAGAAGACAATCACTTAGCGTATTACCGTTCGGACGGTCTTATTATCTCGACACCGACCGGTTCTACCGCGTATAACGCAGCTGCCGGCGGCCCCATTCTCGATCCCCGGATGGAAGCGTTGGTCATAAATCCGATTTGTCCTTTTACCCTTTTTAGCCGGGCTCTGGTGATGTCGGCACACGAGATCATAAGTGTGAATATCGAAAAAGAACAGCGGAGCGCCGTCCTCCTTACCATAGACGGGCAGCTTGTCGAAACCCTTGAACCTTCAGACAAAGTACTGTTTAGTAAAAGCGAATTCTGTGCGCGGCTCATTGCCTCGGACAGGGGAGCGTTTTATCAGGCACTCCATTCAAAACTCGTCAGCTCTCCATCCCTGCCTAACGGAGACTCCCATGCTTGAAGAACTTTCCGTGCGGAATTATGCGCTTATCGACAATCTCAACCTTCCTTTGGAGGGAGGCTTAAACGTTATAAGCGGGGAGACCGGCGCGGGAAAATCCATCATCATAGGCTCCTTGAGTTTTCTCCTCGGCGGCAAAACCGGAATTGACTGTATCAGGACAGGGGCAGACGAAGTGAGCGTATCGGCGCTCATCTCGATAAAACAGGAAGACAGCGATGCCCAGCTTTGGCTTTCGGCTCACGAGATACAAATCGATGAAGGCAGGATTCTTGTCCGCCGTAATCTTAAATCAAACGGACGCAGCTCTCTTTACATTCAGGATGTTCCGGTTTCACGGACCGAGGCGGCGGAATTTACCGCACTGTTAATTGATATTCATGGTCAACATGAACATGAATCACTGCTAAGGCGGGAAACGCACCGGAAATACCTCGACCGTTTTGCCGGTATTGAGGCAGAGGTGAATGCGTTTACCGTTGTTTTTCAACAATTAACGGACAAATATAAAACACTGGACAATGCAGCGCGGAACGAAAAAGAAAAAGAGGCGCGAATCGAGTTTTTATCATTTTCAGTTGATGAAATAAACACGGCTGAATTAAAACCCGGGGAGAGCCGTGCCCTTGAAGCCGAGGCAAGCCGCCTTTCGTCTTATGAAAAATTAACGGCATTCGCACAAAGCGCCTCTGCTTCTCTCTTTGATGACGAGGCTTCGGTATTAAGCCTTTCGCGCAAGGCAAAAAACGCTCTGGACAACGCAGCCGCCCTTGACAGCTCCCTGTTCGCCCTCTCCCAGCGTATCGACGCCTTGTATTTTGAGGCGGAAGACATAAGCGGTGAGATGAGAGCGTATCGGGGAAAACTGAGCTATGAACCTGCCCGACTGGAAGAAATTGAGGAACGATGCGCCCTCATCTACCGGCTGAAAAAAAAATATCTTGCAAAAGGTGCCGAGAGTCTTCAGGGAAAAAGTGTCGAAGAGCTTATTCTGGAACACAAAGCCCAGGCTGAAGCTGAAATCACCGATCTCCTTGCCTCCGAAGAAAACAGGGCCAAGCTTCAAGAAGAAATCGCCGGTCTTGAAAAGGACATTGCACGTCGGGCAAAAGATATAACAGCGCAGCGGAGTCTTGCTGCAAACGAACTTTCAAAACGGATTAGTGAAATTTTATCCCATCTGGGCATGGCTGATGCAGTTTTTTCTGTCCGGCTTGAGGCAAAAGAGCGGGAGGGGCAGAGGGCCTCGATCCTCTGCGGGCCTTATGGCGCAGATGATATTGAATTTTTAATTTCGGCAAACAAAGGGGAGCCGCTTAAAGAGCTTGCCCGTATCGCCTCAGGCGGGGAGCTTTCCCGCGTTATGCTTGCGATAAAAACCGCGCTTTCCCTTGATAGGGGAGGCGATAAAGAGGCTAAAGATAATTCCCCGGATACACTGGTTTTTGATGAAATTGACACAGGCATTGGCGGAGAGGTTGCCCTTGCCGTCGGCGAGTATCTTTCGAAAATCGGCAGACAAAAACAGATTTTTTGTATCACCCATCTTGCAAGCATAGCCTGCCGTGCGGATCATCATCTTTTGGTGGAAAAAAAGACGGACGCTGAGCGGACGTTGAGCCTTGTGCGGAATCTTTCCCGCGACCAGCGGAGAGGCGAAATCGCACGTATGCTCTCAGGTGAGCAGGGAGAGACCGCGCTGCGCCATGCCGACGAGCTTTTAACAAAATACGGGCATTAAGAGTATAAAAAAGAAAAAACAAAAAAGGAAGCGAAAAACATAGCTCGTGGTAAAACAATAAATCAAATTCATGAAATACAAAAAAACCGCAGTAAAAAAAGAAATCGCCGTATTATACCCGTATATCGCTAAATACCGCACCCGTTACCTTGCCGGATTCTTTTTTTTAATGATCGTGGACGGCGCCCAAATGCTCATTCCGCAATGGACAAAACAGGCAATAGATTTAATTTCAAGCGGTGATTTTCTTTTACAGGATGTCGTTCTCCTCTGCCTCAGTATGGTAGGCATGATGCTTATCATAGCAGGCGGAAGATTTTTATGGCGTTATTTCATCCACGGCTCTTCACGCCGTATTGAGGCGGAACTCCGCGAAACACTGTTTTCCCATCTGATAATCTTGAGCCGGGATTTTTACGAAAAGAATAAAATCGGCGATCTCATGGCCCGATCAACAAACGATGTAAACGCCGTCCGTATGGCAATAGGCTGGGGTTTGGTCGCCGGTATTGACGGTATGGTGATGAGTCTGGCAATCCTTCTTATCATCTTTATTCAAAACCCGGGAA
>JAITXS010000141.1 GCA_031284645.1 Spirochaetaceae bacterium
TTTGTTTTTCATAACAAACTCCTTTAGATTTTATCCTACAGACATACATCCGTAGTCTAATCGGTATACTCCTGTACACCGGTATTAGCATTCCTTTGTTCGTTCTTTTCCCCGGCAGATTGTGCAAAATTAAGCGCCTCTAACACATTAAGGAAATGCCGCTGGTTTTCTTCCGTCAAAATGTCAACAGCTTCGGCGAACTGTCTTTTTCGAGGCTCTTTTATATCCTTTTTCATACATTCCCTCATTAATTTACTATGTATTATAATATCATACATAGTAAAGGCAGGTCAATAGTTCATATCAAAAATCTGTCTTGCTATGTAATGAAAAAGCTGTTATGATGGCTTATGTAAGCTATGACAGTCAATAAGCGGATTCGGCAAGCACGGCAAGCTCTCAATATGACTCAAACAGACTTTTCTAAGGCCATTTATGTGAGTAACGGCTATACAGCTGAGATTGAAAATGGGCACAGGGCAGCCAATGAGCGGATTATCCACCTTATCTGCCTTACCTTTGGGGTAAGCGAGCAATGGCTTAAAACAGGTGAAGGGGAGATGTTTCAAACTTCCACTATTGAACGTAAAGAGAGGATTTTGGGTCTTTTTGATGAGTTGAATCCAAAGTTTCAGGAATATGCCCTTACCGTCATAGATCAGTTGATAAAGTTACAAAACACCAAAGATAAGGAATAATTACCCATAACAACCCTGCTCCAGCTCTAAATTTGTTTTATTTAAGCGTTTAACAACCCTTTTCATTGTATGGAGTTAGTAAGGTTTTTTTGAGGTTATAAGATTTTAAAATGGTTCTATTGCGGGCGGATAGACGCAAGAATTTTTTATGGTATAATGAAAACCATGAATTTAGACGAGTACGGAATCTGGTACAAAAGCAAATATCACGGGGCAAGTTCGGCATTTACCAATTTTGTCATGATTCTTTCCGATCTTATTGCAGTTATGCTTTCTTTTGGCATCGGATTTTTTTTAGTCAATCTTTACGATATCCGAGCTATTAATTTTAGATCGTTTTTTATGTACTGGCCGTACTTACCGGTTTTTATCCTTATTTTTCAGATTCAAGCCCTCTACCCGGGCACATCCCTTGCCCCCTCGGAAGAACTGCGCCGCCTTTTTACAAGCTCTATTTTTGCTCACGGCGGCATCATATTTTCAAGGTATATTGAGGACGGCGAACTGGATTATATTACCATTGCCTTTATAATCAGTTTTTCTTTTTCAGCAATGATACTGCTTACTTGTCGATCCGGGTTTCGTTCTCTCTTGGGTAAATCAAAAATAGGCGGGATAGCAACGGTTGTTTTCGGAGCTCAGGACATGGGTAAGATGATTGTCAACAAACTGCTTGACGACAGGACTTTGGGGTACCGGCCTGTTTTAATGCTTGACGATGATCCGGCAACGGGTCATGAATACCGTGGTATTCCGATTATACATGACACATACGCAGGAACTGAAATTGTTAAGCGAACCGGATTAAAAATGGCTATTGTCGCAATGTCACATATCAAACGTAAAGATCTTGTTCATCTGGTAAATTATTCGGCATCCGCATTCCGTTATAATATTTTAATACCTGATTTTTTCGGCGTCAGCACTATTTGGATGTCTGCTCGTGATTTTGACGGCATACTTGGTCTTGCGACAAGTCAGAAATTAAAAATCCCTGTTAATCTTTTTATTAAAAGAATTGTCGATTTATTGTCCGTTATATTCGGCTCCATCGTTATCCTGCCTTTTTTGCTGCTTATCGGACTTATCGTCAAGCTCAGCTCAAAAGGCCCGGTATTATACGGACATACAAGAATCGGACTTAACGGCAAAGAATTTATCACGTATAAATTCAGAACTATGGTCATAGACGCTGATAAAAGACTGCGGAATATTTTAGAAAACGATTCTCTGGCACGTAAGGAATGGGATGAAAACCAAAAACTGAAAAATGACCCGCGTATAACCGGCTTTGGTAAATTTTTGCGGAAAACAAGCCTTGATGAATTCCCCCAATTAATCAATGTATTAAAAGGTGAAATGAGTCTTGTCGGGCCGCGTCCGATTGTTGCGGCGGAAATTGAAAAATACGGCGAAGACTTTAAGCGGATTTTTTCCGTTAAGCCGGGTATCACCGGACTCTGGCAGGTTTCCGGACGCTCGGAAACAAATTACGCGGACAGAGTCTCTTTTGATACATACTACCTCCAAAACTGGTCATTGTGGATGGATGCTTGGGTATTATACAAAACAATAGGGGTGGTTCTCGCCGGTAAAGGAGCCTATTAAATAGAGATGAATACTATAAAAATAGTCTCATTGTTTATGTTTCTATGCACGGATATCCTGTGGGCGCTCAATTTTAACAGTATATTTCCTAATATACCTGCGGATACGGAGAAAGCGGCGTTTTCCGAGGCAGGATATTCTAATACTATGGAATTAGCAGCTGATAAAACATATACCTTTACGCTTTCTCCTCCGGAAAATTCCGGCCGTGAAATTATAAAACGTATATGCGAAAAAGAACCGCGTTATATAATCGAAAGCTTGATGGTGATCCCCTATACAAATAATAAAATAATTACCTCCGTTGATATATATAACGCACTTGGAAAAACAAAAAACCTGCAAGGCAGAATGTATAATTCGCATGTACGGGGAAGATATGTTCCGCTCTTTGAGTATGTTAGCAGAATAAATAATTTACATGATAAAAATCCCATAGGCGATCCGCCGCCGACCACACTCATACCGGTACATGAGGAGATATATTTTCGGGTAAAAGATATTAACTTTGGAAACTGCTATTATAAATCAGAACTTAGTTTTACATCCCCGTCGATTTCGTATTATCTTAGAAATATAGAAGATATTTCATTTTATCTTTTTACGGTTATCAAAAAAGAAAATTTGAATATTTATTTTTATATTGAGCCAATTGACGAAGGCCTGCTGCTATACGCAATTACCGGCATAGAGGCTGAAAAATTTGCCGCTTCGTATGTTTCTATTCCCTCAGCGGCAAAAAAAAGATTTGATGTGATAAAGGGATGGATTGTTGATAACATTAACAGCTAGTACGGCGTTATGTTCTTCAGCACAGTAAAGGCTAAGCCCCACACGCTAAAAAATTACTCAAAATTCCGGCACCTTCGGGCGTTAAAATTGATTCAGGGTGGAACTGTACGCCGTACACCGGCCAATCACGGTGAGCGACGGCCATAATCTCATTATCCCGGGTGTGTGCGGTAATGACAAGAGTTTCAGGTATGCTTGACGGCTCGGCGGCAAGCGAGTGATAGCGTGCCCCGTCAATGATCGGAGGAAGATTCTTAAAAATCGGGCAAGATCTGTCCAGCATTATCTGTGAGGACTTTCCGTGCATAAGATGCTTTGCATAGCTCACGGTCGCGCCAAAAACCTCGCAAATCGCTTGATGACCAAGGCAGACTCCAAAAATCGGAATTTTACCGGCAAATTGACGGATAAGATCTTCACAGATACCGGCATCCCCTGGTTTCCCCGGGCCCGGTGAAAGTACGATGTGGCTGGGTGCCGCTTCTTCGATTTGGGCCAGGCTCCATGCATCATTGAGCACAACTTTTATCTCCGGCGGGGAAGCCGTTCCTCCGTTTTCGGCGGCGATAAGATTAATGCCGCCAATCATCTGATAGAGGTTATACGAAAAACTATCATAGTTATCGATAAGTAAAATCATCTTTATTTAATTATCTGCTTTGCCTGCCCGCCCGTCAAGGAGGCGCGGAATAAGAATTGCGGAATCCTTGACTGATTCTTCATCCTGTCATAAACTATAAAGCAAGCACTTGATATGAATTCAATAGATGCGTTAATCGCTCTCCTTTCAAAGCTGCCCGGGATCGGAAAAAAGAGCGCGGGACGGCTTGCTTATCATATTCTGGAATCCGACAGGTCTTATGCCCAGCTCCTTGCCGGACAGCTTGCCGCTCTCCATGACATTATTAAACACTGCTCTCTCTGTGGTTCATGGACGGAAAGCGATCCCTGTCCGATCTGCGCCGACAGTACACGGGATGCCTCTCTTATCTGCGTTGTTGAACGCTCTCAGGATGTCCGTGTTATAGAAGACTCGAAAGAATTCCGCGGGCGTTTTCATGTATTAGGCGGTTTAATCGCACCGCTGGAAGGCATTAATCCTGATGATCTTACGATAGGCAGGCTGATCCATCGGATTTCGAGGGAAAACATACACGAAGTTATTCTTGCACTTAACCCCACTGTCGAAGGTGACACAACATCACTGTATATTCAGAAAATGCTGGAAGAAAGCCCTATTACTTTGACACGTCTTGCCTCCGGGTTGCCTGTCGGCGGCGATCTTGAATACGCCGACCGGCTGACTCTTTCCCGAAGTTTCCGCGGCAGAATAAGGATGGAACGCTAGTAGCGGATAAAGGAAAAACCACCGCTTATTGAAAGGATAAAGACAAAACTAAAGGCTCTGTTATATTTATCACTATTAGCGGTATAGTATTTTCCGTTGGGATTTCCGACAACAAAAGGCATGGCAAAATAGAGCTTTAAATGCTGGGCCGGTTCAATGCTTATGCCCGGAATTATTTCGCCTGAATTTTCATCTATGTTGTAAAGAAATTTTGTTCCTACCCTCAATTGAGCAAGGCCTCCGGGTTTATAATCAAGATTAAACGCTGTATTGGTTCCTTGAAGAAAAGGATACTTCTTTTTCGTGTCCTCAAGCGGATTTTCCTGCCGGTAAAAAGCACCGTCAAATTCACCGTTGTAAAAAATCTCCATATTAAGCCGTATTTTTTTATCAAAAAAATCCTGATAAAACCCGATACTCCCTGAAAAACGGGCGTCATCCATAGTTTCATGACGGATAGCTATTAAAGCTTCAGCATAAAGTTCGGTTGATTTAAAGACTGTCGTTTTCAAAGAAAAAAATGTGCGCCAAGGCATCTCTTTAAAATACAAAGAGCCTATATCAATATCAGCATAGCGGCTTGCAAAATTAAATTTTCCGCCAAAAGAAAATTGTTTTAATTGGGGGTTGACGGCGTCAATGTAACGCTCCCGGGTAAACGCGATAGTCTGAAGTCCTCCTGTTCCTATCGGGATATCCACTTTTGCCAGATACAAATCGCCCGGATCAGGGGAGTCCAGAGGAAGGCGGATAAGAAGATTGGTGTAGGGGAAATTAGGGGAAAGGCCCCAGCCATAATTGTATTTCCCGATTTTGACATACGCTTGATTTAAGAAATTATACTCTCCGTAAAATTCATAAAGCTTCATTGTCATACCGGGAATTGAAAATTTTGCCGATTGCCAAAAACGCAGAACCGGCGAAAGACGAATGTCTAAACCCAAATATGCGTTCATTTCGGCCCCAAAAGGCTGGGAGCTGTCAAAAATCTCCTTTCCTCTAAAACTTTCCTGCCAAGGTGATTTACTGTATCCGGGGAGATAAGAGGCAATTATGGAATAATCCGCGTAAAGGCCGAAGCCCGGATTAAAAAGCTTTAGAAAAGAAGTAAGGACATTTTCCCCTTTATCGTTGTCCACAATCTCTGTGTCTTCAGCATTGTCAAAAAGCGCATCAATATCCAGATCGCTTTCTTCCGCCTTTGCTATATTCACACAGACAAGTATCAGTATTGAAAAAAAAAGAACTGTTTTACTATGGACAAATCTCACGATTTTCCGCCGTGGGCCATAGTTTCAAGGAATGTTTTTGAAAAAACATTATCAGCTATTTTCTCAAAAAACGGCTGCTTGATGGTAATTTTTGTTTGCTCATGTACAAATTTACCGTTAATTGTGGCACCACGTAACGCATCAATTATTAATATGCCTTTTGGCACATAACGCTTTCCTATTGTATAATACTCAGGGATAGCTGTTGTACGTAAAAGTTGACCGGAGAGGCTGTAATCTTCCGTTTTTCGAAGCAAGTTATCCTCACTTATCCAAATTCTCATTTCCGGATAAACAAGATCAGTATTTTTTGCTTTTAAGGTCAAAACTCTGCATTTGAATTTGCCCAGTGTCTCATTTTTACCGGAGATTACCCAATAGTCTTGCGCGAGCGTGGATCGGGTAAAATCGGAATTGCTCGCATTAGAATTCTGAAAACGCTCCCGACTGGACGTCGAGTTGAAAACTTTGCTCTCGGGATCATAAAACCAGAGCATATTTCCCTCTTTCAGGTAGCCTTGCCCCCTGCTTACCACAGGTTCCATAATACGAATAACATACTGTTCCTTGGAATCCCGTCTGAATACAGCCGCTGTTGTGGAAGAATTGTTCTGCCCTGGTTTAGATTGAACTATCGTATATTCGGCAGAAAAATCCGTGTCCATGTAACTTGCCAGCTGGTCTACTTTTATAAGAAGGATATCATCACTTTCCGCCCATGAAAAAACAGGAATAAGCACGCACAAAAACAAACAAATATTTTTCATATCCCTACCTCATGTCATTATTTTCTCTAAAAAGCGCCTTTTTGCCTAGCCCTTCATACTTCCCGAGAGCATTTCAGGCAGGGGGGCCCTTGATGTCCTGAAAACCGGGAACCAGACAGCTAGAAAGAGTACAAAATATACTGCGATAATATTGATGGCCTCATTAAAAGGAGTGAAAAATGCCGTAAGGCGTCCGTTTTTTAAAAAAATATCAAAGCTTGGAAACCATGCAAAAGAAATAAATCCCGCCAAATTTGTAAGAAATACGGACAGAAAAAACCCTATAATGACTGAAACCGTCCCAAGCAGGAATGTTTCGCAAATAAGTATATGCCGTATATCCGCCTCATAAAAGCCTATTGCCCGCATGGTTCCGATTTCTTTTGTTCTTTCGTGAAGAATAAGATTAAATGTAACACTCGCACTTACCAGAATGATAATCAACATCATTGCATAGAGAAAAACCGACAGAAGGTTGAGCGCGTCAAGAATTTTATAAATATCTGAAATATAAACAGGAATCGTCAGGATAAAAATTTTAATTCCGTTCCATCTTTTATCTCTTTCATCTTTAAATTGGGCATCCGAGTTTATAAGCGGTGCACTTAATATTTTACCTGAAAGCTCTTTTTGCAGAACTGTTTTGTATTTTTCCGCACTTTGACGATCCGGTAAAAATATCCCGATACTTGAACATTCTTCCTCAGAAAACCCAAGTAATTGATTCATGGTTTTTTTCGAAATAAACCCTTTGTAAAATCCAAAAACCGTATTGTCTTTAAAAATAGCCTCTACAATAAAATTCCCCGTGTTTTTTTGACCTGAATTATTTTTCAATTCCAAAATAAGATTATCACCGCATTGAACCCCTAAAACAGAGGCAACCTGATCGGAAAGTATTATGCTGTTATCATGCAGGTTTTTGTTGCCGCCGCTTGCATAAGAAAGATTATTTAAATAAGTTTCTTCATTATGCCAGTCAACGCCGTTTAAATATCGTAACAACACAGAGTTCCCGTTAAAAAACAAAATTGTATCATCGTTATATAAGGTTCTTTCCGTATACCGTGTTACCGGAATTTTTTCATCCCGGATTGTATTAAATATCGTATCCACCGCACGTTTATCCAAATGCCGTGAAACTTCTCCTGTTTTTGTGTAACCGACAAAGACCAAATCTCCCGCATAATGTTCCTGCGCCGAGAAATAAACGTTTTCCGCCATTCCGTCTTTTAACGATGTTATAACGGTGACAATACAAAAACCAAACGCAAGGGCGAAAAATAAAAACAAGTACCGTCTTCTGTAACGCAAAAGATATTGACAAGATAAAGATAGTATCGCGGAAAAATTCATGACGGCTCCTTACCCTTCCCTAACGGCACGTACCGGATCAATACGGACAGCCGCCTCTGCCGGTAAAATTAACGACAGAAAACTTAACACGACAGAAAATAAAATTGATACAAAGGCAATGCCCCAGTAAAAATCAATATGTAAAACAGCACCTCCCAAGAGGCTTGCAAGCAGATCATTATGAATAGTAATGTTTATCGCATTGATAATAGTAAAGATAACAAACCCAAAAACAATCCCCATGATACCCCCAATTAATCCAAGCGAACAATTTTCACCGATTAAAAGAAAACGTATATAATTATCCTGCGCCCCAATCGCACGCAGAGTGCCGATTTCTCTTGTCCGTCTGAAAACGGAAATAAGAAGAATATTTACAATCGCGATAATGCCGGCAACACAAACTATCGCGATGCCCGCGTTGTAGAGTGCCTGAAGCAGTAAAACCAAAATCGCGGAAATTCCCGCAGCAATACGCCAGTCCACCGCCTCGGCTCCGTAAGGGGCAAGCAGTATGTTTAACTCCTTGATAAGTTTGACGGGATTTTTATCCGGCAGTACTTTTATAATGATAAAATTCCAATCGCCCCCTGATTCCGCTGTCTCCGCTTTCTTTTCCTGATTTAATTTTTCATAAAGGATATCCAATAATTTATCACTTCCGGCATCGCCTACGGTATCATCTTCCAAAGACGGGTCGCTGCCCCAAAAAAGATCGTCAATATCGGAACCATTTAAAAACGCGTCCTCATCAGGGTCCGGATCAATATTGGCACCGGCGACTTGAATTGCCGAAAGCACTCGCGCGGTCTGCGCGTCAACAAGAACAATTTCTTTCATGGCAGTCCCGGCGTTATGATATGAGTATATTCCCACAAGCGGAATTTTCCTCATTTTAAAACCGGCTTCCCCGGCCGATGTCAGCAAGACCTCATCCCCTATTCGAACATTTTCCCCGCTTGCCTTTTTGATATTAGCAGCGCGCTCTTCGGTAATCATCGCGCCGTATTCGCCGTCTGTAAGAAATCTGCCCTCTTTAAGGGTAATGCCCGGAAACAAAGAAAAATAATTTTTTGCATCAATACCGCATATAATAGCGCCGCTTCTTTTATTTCCAATCTCTATATAAGAAGTTGTGGAGACTTGACTGGTAAACATTTCAATATCAGGACTTGATTCAACGATCTTGATTAAATCATTATACGCGGGCAAAGGCTCAATAGCAAAAAATTCTTCCAGGTGAGGGGCGTTCGCACCGAAAAGGCTCATGGTCACTTCCGCTTTTTTTTCTATAACGATATCTCCGGTAAGAGATTCCGCATAAGATTTATGCAGACCATACTCCGATTGGCTAAGAATCGTGTTCCCTGAAAAAAAAAGAAAGGTAATAACAGCGATTAAGAGCATGATAATAAGACTATCTTTTTTATTTCTGACAATATTTCGTAATGCTAAAAGCCAAATCATACCCTTATCCTTAAACGCTTTTTTTTGTTTCGGATTTTATATCTCCATCATGAAGAAAAATAACATGCTGGGCCATTCCCCAAATAACACTATCATGTGTTGAAAAAACAAAGGTCGTGTTGTCCTCTGCGTTCACTTTTTTCATAAGGGATAACACCCTCTCTCCGTTTTGTGAGTCAAGATTTGCCGTTGGTTCATCGGCAATGACGATCTTCGGCCGCATAACAAGCGCCCGGGCAATTGCAGCCCTTTGCTGCTGTCCGCCGGAAAGTTCCGCCGGCAGGTGATTGCGTCTGTCGGCAAGACCGACTTCTTCTAATAAAGCCTCAACACGTTCTTTACGGGACACCTTGCTTCCCTTGTTTTTTCCCAGCAAAAGCGGCAGCTCAATATTTTCAAACACCGTAAGCACAGGCAATAAATTAAAAGATTGGAAAATAAAACCTATTGCCTCATGCCGCATTTGCGTCTGCTTTTCTCTTGTCCAATGATCCGCCTCTTCTCCCTCGATAATAATGCTGCCGCTTGTCGGTTTATCGATCAAGCCGATTATGTTCATTAATGTCGTTTTACCGGAACCTGAAGGGCCGGCGACAGCAATAAAATCACCCTGTATCAGTTTAAGATTGATGCCTTTTAACGCATCAAGACGCACCTTTCCCGGGTAATATGACTTCCAAAGATCTTTTAATTCAACAATTGTTTGTCTTTCCGGTTTATTGCTCTCTGCCATAATTTCTCCTGGAACTTATTTTTGCTTGATATTTATCCGCCCTTATCCAATTTTCAGGATCAAAGATATCCTTGGATACATAATAATCCCGGGCAGGATCCACGGTAATTTCATTACCACCTGTTATTTGCATATCGCTTGAAACCGCAATGTATAACGGATATTGTTTATCGTTTATTGAAATAAGCTTCCCTGTCCACGGGTTTTCAGGATCAGCTATTTGTCCTTTAAAAGCAAGATACGGGGTATCGGCATTTGTCATAAAAGTATTATCCGTTCTCAAAGGCTCGTGGGCATTAAAATCCTTTTCCATCAACAAGGGATTAAATTGGTAAATATTTATCGGGAAATCTTTGTTGTGAAAAAAATCAAGATACGAACCGTGATCGCTTACAATAATAATCTTTGTGTTGTCAAAAACATTTTCTTGTTTTAAAAATAAAAACCAGTCGCCGACTCTTTTAAGAGCCGCGACATTTGCATGAAACGTTGTTTCTTTTCTAAAGGGGCCCTCTCCGTAATTAGTGATATTAAAAGCAGGCCGGTACTCCGGTGCCTGAAAAAATGACGGCTCGTGGGTAAGGTTATTCACTATTATTAAGGCAGTGTTTTTCTCGGTGGTCTTAAAATCAGTAAGACGGGGCAGGTAATCCAAAACCGAATAGGCGTTTAAAGTCTGAGATAATTTTTGACGTAAAACAGGAGACATCCAGTTTCCTTGGGTATATATGCCAAAGCGAATCGGCATGGGGAGTACCCTCATAACACTATACAGAAAAACATTACGTTTTAAATTATCTGCAGTTGAATCAATTTTAAAATCATGCTCTTCACTCCAGAGTCCGGCATAGATTGAATCGGCATTATACGCTTTAATATTTTTATAGTTATCGTATATTCGTAAATCCCTGCTGTAACTGTAATTTGGATACGGAGGGTCTATAACCGTAACCTGATATCCGGCGCGGGAAAAAATCACCGGCATTAAGAGCAGCGCTTCATTATGTTTTTTTACCAGCGCCAGATCCGCACGTTCGTTCATGTTTTGCGGCGTGTACTCATAACCTCCGAAAAGCGGCGGAGCTCCGGCTCTTGTGAATCCGTTAAAAGAAACAGTATTAGGATAATATACAAAGCCCTCAAAAATTTCTTTTAGTTCCGGATTTTCGTCAAAAATATACGGGACAAACACACTCATGGCCCTGTCTAACATCACCACAACGGTATTTTTACCTGTTTTTGAAAGATGTATAATGGGTTTTATATCTTTTATATCCCTATTGTCTGCGGAGATAAAACTTTCAAAATGCTGCGATTTTTTGCCAATTGAAAACACATTCATTGCTGATAACGTGATAATTGAGACGCTTGAAACAGCTAAAATAAAAACAAGAACTTTACTTAATTTTTTGCGGACGAGGAAGAGTACCACGCAGCATAAGCCCAACAATACCGCAGTGTTGATCGCATTGTCGGTGAAATTATGCGTTGGATTCCCGTCTGAAAACTGCATTTCAAGGGAAAGAAAACCATAGTCCCTGTCAAAAAAAAATGTATTACATAAAACCGTTACGCAAAAACAGGCAAGAAAGACGGAAATATATTTTTTTGCATTTTTCGGAAACAGCGCGTAAATACAAAAAGGCCAAAATAAAAAATAACCGGCTGCTTTGGAAAATGAAATAAAAACAAGCAATAAGGGAGAGAGATTTTTATCAACATTTGCAAATTCTTCTGTTGACGAATCAAGCAATGTTGACGGCAGATACACCCCGACAAGTACGCTTATGCTTAAACACGCAAAGAAAAAAAGTAAAAACGGTTTTTCTATTTCTAATACTTTAAATCCGCTGCCCCGTGTTTTCTTTCTGATAATTGAAATGACATGCGGCAAAAGACCTGTGATAACAAAGAGCTCCGCAATTAAACGGGCGAGTTTCGGATATCCCCGATATACAAAAAACACATAGTATGCGATAAAAAAACAAACCAGTGAAATTATCAATTTTAAAAAAAACATCCTGCGCCTGGAAGGCAGGCCGTGATAGATGTTTTTAAATAATGAAAAAATATTATTACATATCCAATACAAAACAAGACCGGCCGGCGAATCATATAAAAGCACCAAAAATACCGCAGCCGTTGCGTAGAGCATTATCCTGTCTTTTACCGGAGAGGCGCGGGTATATACCGCGCTTGACACACAATTTATAAAGGTCATTACAACAGGCAGTATATTTATATGAAAACTTCCTATTGACAGCAGAGAATCAGGAACGGCTAAATTTTTTACAAATAAAAAAGAGACATTTTGTATTATTTCAAGATGAGAGAGATAAGAATACGCAGCTATAAAAAAAGGAATTTGAATTAATACGGAAAGTGATGTCCGCAGGGAATACAGCGGGTGATAATGGCATTGCTTGTAATATGTGGATAGCATTAAATATTTTTCATCGCCTTTAAAGACAGCTTTGATCTTATCCACTTTGCTTTTCATTGATTTCTGAAGATCGTCTTCTTTTTTTTGAATTCTTTCGGCATTTTCATAGAGGGGCAGTGTTAAAACACTTACAATACAGCTTACAAGTACTATAGAAACACCGGCTTCTTTAAATACAACCTGAGAAAACGCAAAAACTATTTCTATAATTTGAACTATCGGAAAAATAATTATGGTATAAAGAAAGTCAGGCATTTTTTCCTTCTTGAACGGTATTCCACTCCTGCACTATGATTGCCGCTGTTTTTTTAAAAGTATAACGACCCCTTAATTCTTCGTCCAGCCGGATCGTGATAAAGGGCTTATCGTAAAGTAATTCCATTAATTTGTTTTTTAGGTCAGCCGCGCTGCCGGCTTTAAAAAATGTCACCGGATACGGTTTACCGGGAAGCACCCCGCCTGCCGGACAGTCGGCATAGATCTCTTTTAAGACCGGAATATCCGAGATAAGAGCCGCTGTTCCCAGCATCATTGCTTCAAGCGGAGGAAGGCAAAAACCTTCGTAAAGCGATGCTTGAACCAAAAGAGCCGCGGATACGATGAAATCAAGCAGCGCTTCATTAGAAATATACCCTGTAAACCGGACAGAGCCTTTTTCCGCGTCTTCTATCCGGGATAAAGATTCTCTGTCGGAGCTCCTGAAATCATCTTTACTGCCGACAATGATCAACACATAATCAAGCCCCTCTTTACGCGCCTGGTAAAACGCCTCAAGAAGCGTCGAAAGACCTTTGTGTTTTTTTATATTGCCGATAAAAATAATTGATTTATTTTTTTTAGCCGCAGTATCCCCATTTAAGACCGCACTTTTTGCTATATAGCTTTGAATGGCGCTATAGCTTACAATAACGCGCTTATCCCTCCCCAGATAGTGTTGTATCCTTGATTTTGAAAATTCCGACACGGTAAAAATCGTTTTGGACTTTTTCCCCGCACGTTTGTAAAACCACATGCGGATGAAAAGCCCGATTTTCGAGCTCAGCTCCGGCATATCAGGGAAAATGATATCATGAATAGTCGTAAAAACCGGAACCTTTATCCCGCCGGGAATATTGAAAAACGGCGAATAATACAAATGAGCGCTATTGATTATCTTTAGCAGTTTACGGGGAAAAAAGAACAGCTCTTTTAGAGAAAACGGCTTTATATGACAGGCATATATACGGACATTCTTTTTTTCTTTCGGGCCAAGATACTCGAGTTTTTCAGGATTACCCAGCAGTTGAAACAGGTGGGGGCTTTCAAGAAAAAGGGGAAGACATTCCCGAATATACACACCGACTCCGCTTGAATCTATCTGCCTGCAATCAATAGTGATGGTCATAAATCCTGATACCGCGTCAGCCGCTTGTGTTCCGATCCGGATGGGTCATGGCAATATATCCTGAAGCTTTATCTGTGTACATAAATACATGATATACCGATACTGACAAAAGTCAATGACGGGGGGCGCAGTACATCTCATTTGAAAGATATTCCTATTCGGGGCGGGAACTGCCCCGAATAGAGCCTAAACAGGGTCTTGGGTAATGGGTATGGGGTCTAGTAATACCAGTAATCCCCTACCCGAGCCCCAACTCTTCTAAACCTTTGCTTCGGAATCTATTATTGCTCCACAACAAGCAGGAAAAATTTCACCACGAGGGACACAGAAGTAGGGTTTTGGGTCATAGGGGAAAGGGGCTTGGTTTTATCAGACATCCGCTAACTCGTACCCAACTCTCCCCACTTTCCGTCCTTCGTGTCCTTTGAGCTTGTTAAATATTATATTAACAGGGTTTTGGGTCATGGGTATGGGGTATAGATTTTACCAGAAAGCCCCTGCCATCCCAAAACTCCTCCACCCCTTGCTTCGGGGTAGATGGTCGAAGCAGAGTAAGAGGGGCAAGGGGTCAGGGTAGCAGATATCTAATCACTCCAATACCCAATACCCTTTCCCCTAGATCATTTGATACAGAATGCGGGGGCAAAACCCAGCGGCTCGACGGGGAAGCTGATGTCGACGATGACGACCTCGAAGACCAGCGCAGCGGTCGCAAGGCCGTCCTCGGAGACCGCGCACGCACCAACGTTGTCGGGCGTAGCGGGGGGGCCGGCGGGCGAGGCCAACCAATACTTAACGAAAGTCGTCGGGGTAGCGGATAAGCCTTTTTTCCTACTCTCGGCAGTCGCATAATATTCAAGACGAGCCTGATTAGTCGTCGTCTCTGCCGCGTTCACTGAATAACTCCTATCTCCGAATATCTCCCGCTCGGTCGGCAGCCAGACTGTGTCGTCAGCTATGAACGTTGGGCTTTCAGAATTAAACTGCGCCGCTATTGCACGTCTCGGTGCCCAAAGATAATCCGATGTCACACCCGCATTCCCCAAAGCAGGAACGAACTTTTTCCTTAAATATGTTTGCATCTCGCTGCCTATATAACTATACGGTGTATCTTCTACGCCCATCGTTCGTGCTACCAAGGCATCCTCAAACTGAAATACCAAATGAGATGCAGTGTCAGTGCCGTTTATTGGGTTCTTAAACGAGTTTATGCCTACTACCAATACATGGGCCTTGCTTAGACCATCAATCTTACCTTCATCGCCAGGATGGCCCGACACATTCAGCTCCGGCAACTCTATGTAGTCCCCAAGCTTTATACCCTCTGCGTCAGGGTAGTTTTCTAAATATTCGTGTATCTTCTCCAATGTTTTCTTTACATCAGCTTTTGTAGTCTCCGCCCCAGGCTCAGTACCTATAACACCGAATTTTACCGCCAAATTGTGAGCACCAGGGACTTCTATCAAATTCTTTTTCGATGTCTGATCCTGTCCTCCCTGTTCCTGTCCTGTTTTGGCTGGGTCGTGTGCATCAACGGTACAGCCGATAAACATTACCGCCACCGCCATTAAGCCCGATACCAACGCTAAGATACGCGTTTTTCTTTTCATTTTCTACCTCCTAAACATTATCCCTACACCGTATTACACGGGTGTCCTGTTCACGCTTCGCGTTTATATATAAAAAAACCGCAAAACGCGCAGAGGGGCCGGAGATACATATTCTCCGAGCTCTCTGTGTGTTCTGCGGCTGCTTTTTTTGAGGCTTTATATATAAATTGCCCATTTGGCAATTCCTGTTTTGAACAATAATTTTGGCGGCGGGGTTAAAAGCGAATGATTCTTTGCCAAAGCAAACAACGAAAGCCCTGAAAAAATCGACCGATTTTTTCAGGGCTTTTTTATGAGAACTATCGGATCCCCTCGCAGGGGGCTTGACAAACTTTTTTTGGCTTAAATAATTACTTGGGTATTGGGTATTGGGTATTGGGTATTGGGTATTGGGTATTGGGTATTGGGTATTGGGTATTGGGTATTGGGTATTGGGACGCAGCGCTAGGCGCATACACAGACAGGTATCCTGCTACCGTGTCAGCCAAAGAGAATATAGACCGGACTCTCTCCGATA
>JAITXS010000017.1 GCA_031284645.1 Spirochaetaceae bacterium
CTCCCGCTGGACTGCCCAGGCCCCACTTTTAACCACCACCGCCCCCCCCCGCGCTTGCGGGCCCCCCCCCGCCCTGAAGAGGGGCCAGGAGAGTAGGGTACGGTAAAGGCTTTCTGGTATTACCAAACCCTTTACCCTATTTAGACCCTATACCCTTTCCCCTAAACCCAAGGAGAAGGGTAATTGGGTTTCGGGTAGAGGATTACTGGTAAAGTCTATACCCTATTACCCATGACCCAATGACCCTAACAAGGTACTTGCTACCCACTTGATTCTTTCCGATAATAGAATTAAAGTAGTATATACAATTTCATCAGAAGGAGACTTTAAGGTGCCCTGCGGAAGAAAACGCAAATTAAAAAAAATTGCGACCCATAAGCGAAAAAAAAAGCTTAGAAAGAATAGGCATAAGAAGAAATAGGTGAGCGGACACGAATCGCTGTTGGGGCAGATAAAAAGTCCGCGCGATTTATCGAATCTTAAGCTTTCTGAATTAATAGAACTCTGCGCCGAAATAAGGCGTGTGATTATTGATACCGTTGCGAAAAACGGTGGTCATCTTTCCTCTAATTTAGGAGTGGTAGAGCTTTCTGTTGCTTTGCATGCTGTTTTTGAATCTCCAAAAGATAAAATCGTTTGGGATGTCGGTCATCAATGTTATGCTCACAAGCTTCTTACCGGACGTTTTTCGCGATTTTCGAGACTGAGGCAGTCAGGCGGAATCGCGGGATTCCCGCGTCGTTTTGAAAGTGAGCATGATGTCTTTGATACCGGGCATGCTTCGACCTCAATATCTGTTGCCTTGGGTCTGCTTGAAGCGGAAAGACTCTCGGGCGGTAACGCTCGTTCTGTTGCCGTAATTGGTGACGGTGCTTTAACCGGCGGGCTTGCCTATGAGGCGCTCTCAAGTGCCGGACATCTGGGTATTCCCCTTATTGTGCTTTTGAACGATAACAGGATGGCGATTAGCCCTAATGTCGGCGCTCTTTCCCGTTATTTGAGCAGTCTGAGCATGAAGCGTAAGTATCAGACATTCAAGATCACTTTTGATTCAATAATCAAAAAAATCCCCTTTTTTGGGGGGAAACTCCACAATGGTATTCAACGACTCAAAAGGGCGGTAAAAGCAGTATTTTACCATGATAATTTATTTGTTGATCTTGGCTTTGAGTATGCCGGGCCTATTGACGGGCATAACCTTGCCGGTCTTATCTCGGTCTTGAAAGATGTCCGTACTCTTGATCGTCCGGTTGTGGTTCATATTGTTACGCAAAAAGGCAGAGGCTACGAGCCTGCTGAAAAAGATCCCGGCGCGTTTCATAGTGTGCTGCCTTTTTCAGTTGAGGAGGGCAAACTGCCCCAAGGCGGAGTCGAGAGCTGGACGCACGCTTTTGGTGAAGCTTTGCTTAAAGCTGCACGTAAAAATGAAAAAATTGTGGCGATCAGCGCGGCAATGGAGCGGGGTACCGGTTTATCCCGCTTTCACTCTGAATTTCCGAATCGTTTTTTTGATACAGGTATTACCGAGTCTCATGCGGTAAGTTTTTCCGCGGCCCTTGCAGCCGGTGGTTTTCGTCCTGTTGTTGCTATTTATTCGACATTTATGCAGAGGGCCGTTGATTCGGTGCTCCACGACACGGCTATCGGGAAATTTCCCGTTGTTTTTGCCCTTGACCGCGCCGGTTTTGTCTCTGCGGACGGTGAAACTCATCAGGGACTTTTTGATATTGCCTTGTTCCGGGCTGTTCCGAATATGACTATATTCGCTCCGGCGGATAAAGCAGAACTTGAGCTTATGCTTAATTGGGCGCTCTGCGCCGCGTCTCCCTCACTTATCCGTTATCCTAAAGCACCTCTTCCCGAGTCGAATCAGGCTTTTTGTACAGCTCTTGTTTCCGGACGGGGTGTCCTGATTAAGGCCGCTGCCGCGCCTTCCCCGGATAACGGAGAGTCCGTAAGGGAGAAAGACGGCGAAGACCGGAGGCACAGTGTAAGTGAAGTCGAGGAAGCGGGGAGGGCGATCCTTCCGGTGAAGCAAAAAGGCGATCTCCCTGTTCCTGCGTTATGTCTTGCTTTTACCGGCAGTCTTTACCCCGAGGTTTCCCGTGCGGTTCAGTTGCTTGAACAGCAGGGGATTGCCGCGGATATGTACAACCTCCGCTTTTTAAAACCGATTGACGAAGATTATCTTGTAAATTTAATGGACTGCTACCGTTATTTTTATGTATTTGAGGAAGGAGTCGGCGCAGGAGGAGTAGGGGAGTATATTGCATCCCTTGTCTTAAAAATGCCGTGCCGTGCCCGCGTTTTTTTGCACAATGCGGGGGATGTCTTTTATTCGGTGGGTACGCGGGAAGAGTTGCTTTGTTCTGCGGGCCTTGACGGTCAAAGCATCGCTTCCCGTTGCCTGTCTGATATGGCGATTAATGAGGGTATAGGGTAGTAACTTTCTGGTAAGAGCTATACCTTATACCCTATTTTGAAACATAAATTAAATTTGGCCAGGAGGAAACATGAACAAATTTTTTAGATGTATTACATTATGGTTTGCGATATCGGGATTATTGACCTTGCCGCTTCACGCACAAGCAATTCCCGATGGGGCTGTAAATGTTGAAAGCTTAATTCAACTTGACAAAGCCGCAGAAACTACTGCCGCTGTGATACAGAAAACGCTTAGCGGTTTGACGGCAGGGACGCGGGTTAAAATCGCTGATTTTTATTTAAATGATGCCCAAACTGATTTAGAAAGTTACTGGCGCGTTCAGCTTGCCGCTTTGCTTGCCGAAGGCGCAAAATACACAATACTGTGCACTGATGTTGACGACAATGTTCAGGCCGACTATGTGCTGCGCGGCAATCTGTTTCAAACGAATGACGTTCTCCGCATTTATACGCGCCTTATCCGGGTTGACGGCAGCGCTATCGTCAAATCCTGGATAACCGACCTTGCCAGAAGTGATTTTATAGAAAGTATAACACAAATTGCGACAGGGCGCGGTGCCTCTGTAAGACGCGACCGCTATGAAAATGACAGCCGCACAAATCCTGTAGCCCTTACGCTGGGCGGGGCCGCTCTTTCGCGAACGATACACGATAGCTCCGATAATGATTGGTTTACTTTTACGCCTGAAATATCAGGTTTATTGATTGCTGAAACAAGCGGCTCAATCGACACATATATGTATCTTTATGAAGGCTCATCAGAATCTGAACTTGATACGGACGATGATGACGGCAGCGGCAGCAATGCAAGAATCGAACACAGCGTCCGCGCCGGAAGGACCTACTTCATACGCATAAGGGCACTTGACGATGAAACCGGTGCCTACAGCTTTAGCGCGCATGTCGAAGCGCCGCCTGCCGACACACTCGAACCGAATGACACAAAAGAAAGTGCATCGATCCTCAGTGAAAAAAACGATATTCAAGGTGTATTCGGCATAGAAAATGATATTGACTGGTATAAAATCGAAATCCCCGAAGGCGGCAGCCTTTTAACCGTTACAACATCAGGAATCACCGACGGGAAAATTGAAATATATTCAGGCGATGAGCTTTTAGGTGAAGAAGACGACTGCGATTGCGGCAACACTATGCGTCTGACCGTAAAAGCGCCGGCAGGAACCGCATTTGTCCGGCTTGCCGACCAAAACGGCAATATCGGCACCTACTCGCTTAGTGCAACGCTGCGTCCGATTCCGGCCCCTGACAGCTATGAAGACGATGACAGAATCAGCGGTGCAAAGATTATCGAAGTAGGCGACGTTCAGCAGCGCACCTTCTCCGGTTCCGATGACATTGACTGGGTAAAACTTGTTATAACAAAACGCGGTGACTACACTATCGAAGTAAGCGATACGACAAATAACCTTGATAGCGCCATGCGGCTTTACAGAGATTCAGATGATGACGATGACCAGATAGACTCAGACGATGATTCGGGTTCGGATTACAATCCGCGTATCCGCACTCGTCTTGATGCCGGAACCTATTTTATCAGAATACGCTGTCTTGACAGCGACCCGCTTGAAGATAATCGCTATACCTTGCGTGTAAGTGCACGGTAGGATGCATCTGCTTCTTTTGACAGGGATTCAGGCGGTTTACAAGACAGTATCACCCTTGATGATGCTGTCTTGCAAAGCTTTGGCGCGTGCATCTTTTTCGACGTGGCACTGCGGATACTAGACAGGGTGAGCGGGGATTAGTAATATTGGGATTATCCAGGAGAAAAAAATGTTGGAAGAAAAAATTAAAGTGGCGCTTAACGATGTGCGTCCTTCATTACAGGCAGACGGCGGAGATGTGGAGTTTGTTTCAGTCTCCTCCGATGGAACGGTTTCATTGAAATTAACAGGAGCGTGCGGATCGTGTCCCCATGCTCAAATGACGCTTAAAAACGGTATTGAAAATTATTTGAAACAGCAAATTCCCGAAGTAAGCGCTGTTTTGGGGGTCTGATTTTAACGCTCAATATGATTCGTTTGCGCTTTATCGGTGAATTGGTGTGATATTTTTGCGCCCACTTGATTATGCGTTTTCTCTCATTGCCGTTGCGATTGCTGTTGCTTCGGCATTTTTTGTTTATGGGGGGGGGCTGTCCGAGCCTTATGTTCAGGTGAGCGCAGAACATACAAAAAACTGGGAGTATCCTCTCTCGGCGCGGGAAATATGCACGGCTGAAGGCCCCCTTGGGGAAACAATTATCGAGATTAAAGA
The DNA here is from genome assembly GCA_031284645.1 of Spirochaetaceae bacterium. GTDB lineage: Bacteria > Spirochaetota > Spirochaetia > Treponematales > Breznakiellaceae > JAITXS01. Next base: position 4,723 of record JAITXS010000017.1, read on the forward strand.
CGGTAAAGCCCGGATCATTTCGTCTCCATGTGAGAATAAAACGTGTATCGCTATGGGCGCTATTGATTCCCCGGGGCATTTTGCCGCGTGTCTCCCGAACTTCGTGATTGTGACAATTGAGGGCCGACCGGGTGCAGGTACTTCCCCCCGTGACACAAAGCGCAAAAATGAGATTGACGCCGTTGTATGGTGATATAGAACAAAGGAGCAAGACAGCCTTCGGTGATTCGCAAAAAACACTTGCCGTGCTGGGGGCATTTTGCCTTTTCCTCTCGGCTGTGGAATATATGATACCAAAGCCCCTGCCTTTTTTGAGGCTCGGGCTGGCCAATCTGCCGCTTATTCTTGCCTTGCCGTTTTCCGCCGGATTTTTTTGGACATTGGTCCTTCTTAAAGTTTTAGCGCAGGCGCTGATTTCCGGTACACTTTTCTCTTTCATATTTTTATTCTCAATTGCCGGAACAGCCGCCTCAAGCGCTCTGATGTTTGTTCTCTACCGTATAGGAGGCTCCCTGTCCGGAGCTTCGTTCGCCGAAGAGGGCAAAACCGGAATTCCCTCCTCGGGGGTAAGGCTACAAAAACACAATTCACGTACTTTCAGTGCCGGTACGATCCGCCTTTTCGACCGGAAAAAACACCAAAAATTGATAAGTTTTGTCGGGATAAGCCTTGCCGGCGCTTTTTTTTCGAATATAACACAGATAAGCCTTGCCTATTTTTTTATTCTTGGAAGAAGCGCGCTTTATATCGCGCCGCCCGTTCTTATAATGGGAGTGGTCAGCGGTTTCAGTTTGGGGCTTTTTTGCGAGTATTTTGCGAAGAAATCCTTGTGGTATAAACACATTATCGAAAAAATAAGACAGGGGGAAAGCCTTTCTGATTCAGGAGTTTTGCTGCGAAAAAAAATCAGGGAAAAATCCGGCGGCTTAGTCTCCTGTCTTTGCAAAAAAGAAACGCTTCTTTTTTTTGCAGGAATCATGCTATCCCTGCTTTTGCTTCTCCTTCCTTCCCTTACAGGACGTATCGCGCTTTGCGGAATCTTTTGGTTAAGCGCGATAATCTTCGGTAAAGTCGGCAAGCCGTGGTTTAGTTTGATTACTTTTTGTGTTATTGTTATATCTAATCTCTTGCCGCCTTATGGAAAAGTGCTGTTAAGGGTGGGGCCTTTTGCCGTAACGGAAGGCGCGTTTTTCACTGGCTTAAAAAAAGCGGCAAGTCTTGAAGGCTTAATCATGCTGTCAAAACTGACAATCAGTGATAAGATTCAACTGCCGGGGAAACTGGGAAATATGATAAGCGAATCATTTCGTATCTTGCCGCTATTACATCAAAAATTATGCGATGATAAAAAGAAATTTGCCCTGAACACATTGATAAGAAAAATAGACGAAATACTCTTGCAGGGGGAAACATTATGAAATATTTACCCCTGCCGTTGATTAGTGCGTTCTGTTTTTTTATCGTTATATTTCCGCTTTTTGCGTTTGATGAAAACCCGGATGCTCTTGTAAAAAAAGAGACTTATAAGAACGTACGAAACAGAGAACAAATGCGGGAAGCCTTGTTAAAAGAGCGTTTACATGCCGAAAATATCCCTTTTACCCAAGTCTCTCTTTTTGAAGATTACGGCGCTTACGGTAATTCAATTTATGTGTATGTACCTTCATCAAGCGGATGGGAAAACGCAGACAGCACGGACAGTCAAACTGATTTTTCAAAGCAGGAAAGCGCGGAAAATTCTCTTAATGATGAAAACAACACAAGGCTTGTACTGGCAGTTCCTATTTCCTCCGTTTATGACAATGATGATGATTTTCATTTTGGTTTTCAATTTGCTTTGAGCTGTATAAAAAAGGCATTACAGGAGCCCCCCGCTGTTCCGTTTTGTGTCGCTTTTCTTGCCGATGAATGGGAGAGCATTAACGGCGCTCCGGCCTTTGCCGGTTTTCGCGCGCTTTTAGATTCACTGGAAACTGACGGTAATGCGCTTGTCCTTTATGCCAATCTCCGTGCATACGCCGCAAAAATGAGTATTGTCCAAGCGTCAAAGCAATACACTGTTCCACTTGCCTTGCTTGAGCCTTTTGTGAATCTCTGTGTTAAAGATGATATCGAAATTGATTTTCTTTCCGATTATAATTTTTTATATAAAATCGGAATTGCGCCGGATACAGAGCAATTAAATATGGCATCTGAAAGTTCTATACCTATATTGTATCTCTCCGCAGAGGAAGGCATAGATTCCTCACCGTCTTTCAATGAGATAAATGCGGATAAGCTTTCGGGTCTTGTCTTGGAATGGGCACAGACGATCAGCAATTTTCATGAAAAAATTATTAAAGACAATATAAAAAAATATACTATCTTTAAATTCAAAAACCGTATCTTTATCGTCCAGGAAAAAAACATTGTATTTTTTACGTACATCGCCAACTTGGCGCTGCTATTTATATCGGTATTGTTATATAAACATGCGGAAAAACAAAACAAATTTTTTTATCTTGTTTTACTGCTTTTTTTTATCTTGAATATCGTTATAGCCCTTTTTATTGATATTATTTTTTTACTGTTTCTTACAGAGTCTTTAATTTTTTTAACATTACTTTATTTTCTAAAATTTAAAACCATCGAGCTAAAAAAATCATTCCCACTAAGAAACGTGATTATTATAAGCATCTGTATACTCCTTGCAGGAACCCCCTATATTGATATAGCGTATAATATTGCCCGTCAAATAAAACTTGGAAAAACACCGCCGTCTTTTTCCGGAAGTGAGTTTCTTGAGACAGACTTTGGCGAAAGTTTATTTTCCCTGGATGTAAAAGACAGACTGTTTCTTGCACGGCGCTTTATCAATATCACTCTTTCGGCAATTGGAGAACCCGAACGTTTTTGTCTTTTCTTTCGTCCCGAAGAGGGTAGCGTGAATGATATCCCCTCCGG
>JAITXS010000128.1 GCA_031284645.1 Spirochaetaceae bacterium
CAGGCATCAGGGATCACGCGTATACATAAATTTATTTCAATTCAGGATGATGTTTGCCGTAAGTCCGACACAAAGCGGGATCAGGATATTGTCAAAATCTTCGACAGGAAGTATTTCGACAAGGCAGCCTACAAGCGCGCAGCTCAACGCACATAAACAGTTTTGTGTCAGCAGCTCGGTGGAAATAAAAATCGCGATAAAACAGGCAAAAGAACCCTCGACACTTTTCCCGAAAAGAAAATGGGGACGGATTCTCCCGAAGATGCGCCCGATGATTCCGGCAAAACCATCTCCGAACGCAAGAGCATAAATCGCAACGGTAAACGGAAGCGGCGGTAAAATCAGTAAGGCAAAGAGTGCTCCGCCGCCCAGTGTAACAGGCCCAAGAACGAAACGGCTTTTGTCCCGACTGTGAGAGGCAAGTATGGTTATTTTTGAAATAAGCGGCGCACTGCCGTTTCCTGAAAACCGTAAGCTTTCCGCAAAAGCATAAAAGACCGTTCCCGTGCAGAGTAAGAGCACACTGAGCGGATAATTAAGTCCGGCAAGCGTTGGGGCAAACGCGATAAGAAAATGGAGCGATTTTCGCAGTAAAACGGTTTTTATAACGGCAAATGGTTTCATTCTCTACCGCCTTTCATATTCATAAAAGCACGCCGTTCTGTCAAGGAGATCGTCAATTTATATTAGTAATAATGAAAGTTCATGAAATTAAGCCGTAATATTAAAGAAAGTACCGGTGGCGAGCTGCGGATTAGGTGTATACGGCATTGCTGCGTTCGCCGCCGCAGCACTTTCGATTTCATTTTTCAAGAATTCTATCATGACATCAAGTTGTTTGTCGCTCATCGTCCCGTCTGCAAGTTCAAAAGATACGGAGTTTTTTGCCCGCGCTTGTGAAAGATGTTCGATTATCGTATCAAGTATCTTTAGTTTTGAAACGGCAACTCCCTGCACGCCCTCCGGTGCCGGTACGCCGGATATATGTTTAAAGTGAGAGTAAATGTAGCTGGCAGGCGACACGGGAACCGTGCTTCTGCCGCCCCGCGCGCTTAAAGTAATTCCTGCGCCGGCTATTTGTAAAGGCGTTACCGGACTAATCATTTTCTATTCCTTCACTGATATTATCGGAATAAAAAAAATAAAATTGACCGCGATTATCGGGGAAGGCAGTCTTTAAGAATTATAGTGAGTTTTAAAATCCGCTACCGCTTTAAGCAATGTTTCGACATGATCAGGATAGCCTAACAGAATTTCTTCTTCATGGTTTTTGTTTTTAATGGGGAGAAAGAATTTATACACATCAACGGCCAAAATATCCGCGAGTTTCGCTATAGTGCCAAAAGAAGCTCCTTTTCTACCTTGTTCAATATCATTGATAAAGTTAGGGGTTAGGTTTGCCTTCATAGCAAGCTTTAATTGAGAGAATTTCGAGCTGACCCGAATAGTGCGAAGGTTTTCTCCGAATAGCATTTTCAATGCATCGGTGCTGTTCATTACAGGCATTAAAGAAATAATCCCAGTTTGCAAGAGAGATTTCAACAAACACTTATAGCATTGCAAATAAAACTCAAAGTATAAGTATTCGGGCGCCAATCTTGAAAATACCCGAAATCATACCACAAAAGCAGCATTCCATGTGCATCAGCCGCTGATGCAGGATAGCTTAGGCAGCTTGAAATAGGATTTCGAATTCCGTAAGAGGCAAAACTCATGTCCCATGAACAAAAATACACGGAAGTTTTTTCCGTACTCTTGTCATACATAAATCCGGTTCCGCAAGATTCATTGACGGCTTGTCCGCGCTTTTTGCGCTTAGCGGCAATAAAAACCGTTAAACGGGAATTCCCCTATTGAAAATATAAGAAAAAAAGCCGAAAATTATATGATGAAAGAGCTTAGAATGAAAATTCAAGCGCTTGTCGCGCTCATCTGTATAGTGGTCTATGCTGTTTCCGCAGTTTATGCTGGAGTCCATGTATACAATGAGTATGAAAGGCACAGCGAGCTTGCCGAACAGGAATATTCGGATTTAAAAGATTTTGCCTCTTCCGCAGGAGTTCTTGGTTTTTCCTCATCGGCGTTTCAAAACGATATTGAAGACGCTGTGAGAACTTCCAAAACGTTAATGGCGGTCATTATAAGCGGGCCGAAAAACTATACTTTTGTTGTTGAAAAAACACCCGATTTAGTAAACCGGAATGGTCGTTATCCGTATTTCAAAAACAGCGTTAGTCTCTTGAAGAAACTTGAGCCTGCACCTCTGTATGTCGAAGGCTTTAGTAATGTCGGGATAAGCGCACTTGCGACCATTATGGACTTTAATGATCTGATCCTGATTCTTCGTCCGCCGTTCCTGGGAATACTTATCGCGCTTCTTGTCTCTTTTTCTCTGTTAATAACGGAGGTCGGATTCGCCAAAAATAAAAAGACAGCCGGAAACAAAAATGAAGACGAAGACGAAAAGGAAGATACGGAAGAACTTGATTTCTATTCCGGGAACAATGAAGAATCGCCCGATTGGCCCGTAGAGTCGGCAGATTTCGAACAAATGTATGACGAAGAAGAAACAGAGCTACAGCCTCTTATTGCTGATATGCATCAAGTTCCTGATATACGTCAAGAGGAAGAAACAGAGCTGCAGCTCCTTACTCCTGACATACCCCAAGAGGAGCCGGAGGAGATACCTGTCGGGGAAAAAGAAAGTGCCCCCGCTGTTCCTGATTTTTACGAGGATGATCCTTTTGAGACTCCTGAGCCGCCGCCAGATTTTGCCGGTAGTCTGTCGCTTATGCTGGAAAACGACGAAGAGCTTTGCCTTTTAAGCCTTAACTGGTCAAACCCCGATGTCGCGGTGAGCGGGGGAGTCGAGGCAATATCCGAATATTTTAAAGAGGCCCGCATATTTGAAAAACCCGATTCCCAAGGTCTTTATGCGATTATTCCGGACATGAATATTGATGAAGCGTTTGACCGAACAAAAGAGTTGTACCGTGTAATCTCGACAAATCCGCAGGGGATTTTCATCGGTCTTTCGTCAAAAGCCGGTCGTTTAATAAACGCGTCCCGTTTAATAAACGAAACAGAAACAGCCTTGATCAAGGCGCATGAAACTAAAACCCATCCTATTGTTGCGTTTAAAGCCGACCCCGAAAAATACAAGCTTTTCCTCGAAAGTCACCGCTAAGTACAATGCCATTCGTCCGTACTACCGGCGCAAACTGATCCACTGTTTTCCCAAGATTAGGCAAAAAGTTGTCCCCTTCCTGCGAAGGGGGGCACGGTTTTTGTTCTCATTGAACAGCGTCAAGCCATGCATCAAGTTGGGCCTCGCTAACAGGCGCAGGGCGCAAGGTTTTTGACGGTTTCGGATTTATGCGGTAAGATTCGGGCAGAGCCATGTCAATTGCCGGATACATCCAGTTAGCAAGAGGAATCAGACTTTGGAAGTCTTCGGTCAGCATAAAATCAAGAAAACGACGGGCATTGTCTTTGTTCTGCGCATGTTCAAGCAGACCGGCAAACTCAATTTGGATAGGGTGCCCTTGGGGAAAGAGTGCCGCACGGTAACGCTCACTTCCCTCATATTCAAGATGATAAGCCGGACTTGTTGTATACGAAAGAACCAGCGGGGCCTCTCCTTTGGTAAAAAGCCCGTAACCTGTATCCCAGCCTGCGGTGATGGTGAGGATTGAGGGAAGAAGCTTCTCCCAATAAGATTGCCAGGCATCTCCGTAGATGGTGATTGTCCAGCCTAAAAATCCCAGCCCGGGCGAGGATGTTCTGGGATCCATAAGAATTAAAGCATTTTTATAGGCGGGAGAAAGCAGATCGTCAAGACTTTTCGGCGGGTTTTTTATCTTTTCGCTGTCATAGATGAGGGCAAAATAACTGTAATCATAAGGGATCAGCATAAAATCATCATCCGTGAGGAGGGCCGGAATGATTTTTTCGGCATTTTTCGGTTTATAGGCCTCAAAAAGTTTTGAGGCAAGGGCTTTATCCGCTAAATTTTGATCAAGCCCGAGAATAATATCGGCTTTTGTATTTTTTCCCTCAAGCAATAACCGGGAAAGGAGAGTACCGGCATCGCCTGAGCTTTCCCAATTGATACGGATGCCGCTTTTTTCCATAAATCGTTCGGCAATTTTCTCTCCGGGCCCCCATTCGGATACAAATGAATCATAAGTTCCGATGACAAGCTCATTTTTGGCGCTATCTGCTGCGCCGCTCCCGTTTTTTTTCGTACAGGAGAAAAAAATGATCAAACAGAGCAAGATAAGTTGTATATGAAAAATTTTTCTTGTGTTTTTTATCTTAAATTTGACTGATTTCTTTTTCATTGTTTATTCCCTTTTTATTTTAATATTTGTACAAATTTGCGATTAATGCAAGACGGACAACACGGCCGCCGCCATACGCACGGTAACGCTGGCCATCATCGGAAAATGCCGATGCTTTTTCTCCGGGGAAAGGGGAAAAGCGTTTTTGAGACCATAGCAGCGATTCATCGGATAGAGCAAGATCGGTTTTTGCCGGATTAAAATAAATAAATGATTCATGAACGCCGCGTTCTTGCTGCGGCGCTTCATCTGTCGCTTGCAGATACCGGATAATGCCGCGTGAAAAATCAATGGATTGAATGATCGCCGAGTGGGCCATTAATCCGTCAGAGGCACGGAAAAGGAGGATGTCCCCGGGCCGCAGATTTTTTAGCTGCTCTTTTACCGCGACAAGCTCATGACTCCTTGAATTGTAAAAAGATGTTCCGGCATAAATTGAGGGACTTGTGCCTCTTGGCACGCCGAGAACCCGCGAAAGCTGTTTGCCTAAATCAAGACCCTTCCCTTTCGCCACGCGGGAAAGTGTATGCCACACAAAGGCGGAACAGTCCATGCCAATCCAGCCTATGCAGTAAAGATAATTATAGACATCGCTTTCTTTTATGCCTTTTCCCGAAACAAGGACATAGGGTTTATGGGGCAACCCGTGGTACGATCCGACTTTCATCCGCGCAATATCAAAAATATCCTCCGAGATTGTCCATTTTTTCGCGGGAATATCAAAGATAATGACCTTCTCTTTGCCATCGCCGAGAGAAAGCGCATAATGCTTAAAATCCTCTGTTTCAAAGATTTCGGAAGCCGGCTTCCATAACGAGGCGGGATCCGCCTTCCCTTTTCCCAAAAATTCCCAGCCACCCTCAACAAGAGAATCGCGCTCGTGATTTTCCGCAAACGGCATACGGACATTCATCACTTTACCGGCAATGATAAATGTTTTAAAACATTCACGATAAGCTTCTTCGATGATCGTCTCTATTCCGTTTCCCCATACCCGCGCCGGATTCGCGAATTCCGCGATTATTCCGGCATCCTCTGTTTCATCGGCACCAAGGGTTCCTGCTTGTATCAGGGACATAAGGATGAACGTTAATAAGTGGAGGCAGCGGAAGCAGTGCCTTTGGTGTAAAAAAGTTTTTCGTTTTTTGGCGGCAAGGTACCTGAGGCACCGCCGGAGCGGGGGGGAGCAGGAAGCCGCAGGCAGTTCCTTTTGGGCAAAAAACACGGCGCCAAGCAGACTCAAACGTTCCCCCTACTTTGAGAAATCCGTTTTCAAGAGTTCGGAAGCACTGATAATGACAAGCCTTCCTTCACGGAGGAGGCGTCTGTTTTCTTCTGAAGAGAGTATGATCCGCGCGTCTTCGGTGTCGATGACCGGATCGGTGGGATGTACGCCAAAAAGCTCGCGGGCAATAATGCGAAGCGGTTTTTCCCCGACGATGTACTCAAGTTCGGCAGATAAGCCGGAGGGGCTTCTTTGAAAGATGGCATCTCTGTCCGCATAATGAACCGGCAGTTTTTGAGACTCATTAAACTTTTTGTCGAAGATCAGGTTCATGTCGGTATCCCAGATTTTGGGGAAGAGGCAGGGCTCAAGGCGGGCGCTGCTATGACGTCCGTGTACGGGGAGTTCGTCGTTCGCTATGATGATAATGCCGGTATAAGAAGGAGCATCGGGCGGATTAATGGTCCGCATAAAATCAGCGTTTTCATCGTGTGTTTTGAGTTTTGACATTATTGTATGTAAATTGATGGTATATGAGCCGGTAATCCTGTTCATATCGGCAGAAAATGCGGGAGAGCTGGTTTTCGCCGACAACGCGAGTTCGGCGGGGGTATTCGGCTTAAGTCGTCCGTCTTCTACAAGATCACGTATCGTTGATGAAGAATCAAACGGGATAGAATATAAAACACGTTCTGTTTGAGAAATATATTCGTTAAAAAGTCTTTCTTCCGCTTGCGGGCGTCCTGTGGGGAGGCTTATCCCCGATTTTTTAAGGTCTACCTGGACTGAAATATTTATTTCCATGCGTGTCCAGTCAAGAATAGCAGAAAACGAGTTTTCTTCCGCTTGACTGTACTCTGCTGCGCCGGAGAAAAGCAAAATCAGCCCGATAATCGGCATGATTTTTTTTATAGATTTCCGTTGAGGAATCGCGATTTCTTTTATATGCTCTTGTGTCCCGTCTGTAATCAAAAAATCCCCCTGTTCGTTTATTGTTTTCTTAACTTCGCCGATACTCTAGTCCCCGGCTCTTGTTTCACGGGGCTTATTTAAAAAATCGGAATTTCAGCGTCCAAATATAAATTGGTTCGACTCTTTTCGTGAATACCCCCGAAATTCTTCTTTCTTAGCATATTCTAAAAATAGCCAAGAATTCATCATGGACGTCGGCGAACGGCCTCAGCTGCGGGAACGGCAGGGGACTAACAGGAAACGATTCCTGCACTGGTTTTATGCATAAAAATATCTTTTTTGAGATTATTTCGTAAAAAATTATATAGTGTTCAGTCTACGCACGCCATTCAGCAACAAAATCCAATAACAACGGTTTTTGAATTAGTTGAAAAGCTGCAAAATTAATCCGATTTTCCTGTTGCGTCATCGACCATGTTCATGGAGTAACACGTTTGAGCCCGATTTTCAAACCAGGTATGATGACTTCCATCAATGGATCCGGGGTCTGGGGGTTTAGCCCTATCAACTACCTACATCTCTTACCCTTGACCCGAAATCCTAAGACTTTGTTTCCCGTCTTTCAATAATGCCGCTTATTCTGTCAAACTGTGCGATCGTATTATCATCTAAAGTAACCCTGCCGGAGAAAAACCCATAGACCTGCCGTACTTGATACAGTTGATAAAATACGTGATTCTTTCGACTGTATTGCTGAACAGGATAAAAAGTCATTTCAAGACGAAAGTTGTTGCTCGTAAATTTCCACGGTTTAAGCCAACCGGACGGTGAAGCCTGAAAAGTAACCAGTTCCAGTTTATGCATTTTCCCGTTTACAAAAAAAGCGTTTTCCGTACCGTAGGAGTTATCCACAGTACCGTATCCGATATTAAAGCTCAACTCCTGCCCGTCCCACAAGCCGCAGCCTGCCGCCCAATAATGCACATCTTTCAGAGGGCGCGTAATTCTTGACCAATAAAAAATACCCCATGCTTTGCCTCTGTTAAAAGCCATTTCCATATTTTCATATTGCATGACACCTTCAACGGACCACCACGGGGAACAGCGTAAAAATTGAAAGCGCTTGTTTTCTCCCAAATACATTGAATTCGTATAAATTGACTGCGCTTTTACCGGCTCAATAAGGACGACCTCGCCTCTTAGATTTCGATTGTGTCCGACTTGCTGTATATCAACTTTAACGATCCTGCTGCCCTGCTCCAGGGCAATAAAATCAAGGATTGTTTTTTCATGCCGCAGCCTTATTGAATTTGCTACGCTTGTATTCGGAAGGCTCAAATCTCCCAGCGGAAAGGGAATTAAAATTACTCGTGAAGCTATATGTTTATCAATGAGCGATACTGCCGTTACGTGTATAAAACCCAAATACCCGCCATCGTAAATTTCATAAACAAACATAAAGGATTTTGAAAAAATAACGTATCTGTCCGAAGAGCTCGTAAAGCGCTGCGGTGTCCAGGTAAAAGCAGGGTTATAGCTGAATACCGGTTTCCGCGCCCAGCCTAAATTAACCGGCGCCCCTTTGGTATCAATAATTGATGCTGGTTCTATGATTTCTATCTGATTCATTCGGCAGGATTTTTATTCAGGCCTATCTTTGCCATAAACTTTTCATTGTTGATAATAAAACGTTCGTGCAGACCTTCCCCGATAAGATCGTCCCCGTTAAAAGCGCGTACTGAAAAAACAAGGCGTCTGCCGTCAATTTCTTTTAAGAGCGCCTGTGCGATGATTTTAGCACCAAGCGGGCTTGCCGAATTGTGTTTGATATTGACAAGGGTTCCGACTGTCGAACACCCTTCAGGGAGATAGTCACGCACCGCAGTGAAAGATGCCCTTTCCATGAGGGTAATCATTGCGGGCGTTGCGTACACGTCCAATCCGCCGCTTGCCAGCGTGCTTGCGATGTTTTTTTTGCTTACGATTTCCTCAAGCTCGGCTTTGAGTCCTATGTGTAAATCTTTTTTTTCGTCCATAAAACCCCTTACCTGCGCCGTGAATCAACCTTTTTTATAATGCTTTTGCAGGCCGCCGCCGGTAAACTTCCCCGTTTAAATCTAAACATCCAGGTTAGAAACCAACAGAGAATTTTCCTCGATAAACTCCCGGCGCGGAGCCACATTCTCACCCATCAAGGTTGAAAAAATACGCTCGGCTTCTACAAGATCATCAAGGTGAATTTGCGTAATATTCCGCCGCAGGGGATCCATCGTTGTTTCCCAAAGCTGATCGGGATTCATCTCGCCCAAGCCTTTGTAACGCTGCACCGCAATCTTTTCGGGATCGAGTCCGGCTGAGGCAAGAATTTTGTCTTTTTCCGCATCGTCGTACGCATAAAACATTTTTTTCTCGTAACTTATTCTGTAAAGCGGCGGCATGGCCAGATACACATGTCCGCGCTCTATAAGATCAGTCATATACCGGTAAAAAAAGGTGAGTAACAGTGTTCGTATATGGGAGCCGTCAACATCAGCATCAGCCATAATAATTATTTTATGATAGCGTATTTTTGCCGCATCAAATTCCACACCGGCCCCTGCGCCTATGCTCGCGATAATAGGCTGAAGTTTTTCGTTGGTAATAACCTTTTCAATACGCGTTTTTTCCACATTAAGCATTTTTCCGAACAGGGAAAGAATAGCCTGATTTTGCCTGTTCCTTCCCATTTTTGCGGAGCCTCCGGCGCTGTCGCCCTCAACAATAAAAAGCTCGCAGTTTGCCGGATCTTTATCGGAGCAATCGGCAAGTTTTCCCGGAAGACCGGCACTGTCCATCGCGTTTTTCCGTCTCGTCGCATCCCGCGCCGCCCGCGCCGCCATACGCGCCTTTGCCGCCAAAATTGATTTTTCAAGAATCGCGCCAATCACTTCCGGGTGTTGATCAAAATACAATTCCAACTGTTCGTTAACAAACTGTTCGACAAGCCCCTTTACTTCGGAATTACCTAATTTTCCCTTTGTTTGTCCCTCAAACTGAGGATTAGGCAGCTTTACCGAAAGTACGGCGGTTAATCCTTCCCGCGCATCATCGCCGGAGAAGCTCTCGTCAAATTTCTTTGCCAGCTTTGATTTTTTAAGAAAGTCGTTTAAGGTCCTGGTCAAGGCTCCCTTAAAGCCGACAAGATGCGTGCCACCTTCACGGGTATTAATGTCGTTGACAAAAGAGTACATGATCTCGTTAAAACCGTCGTTATGCTGAATCGCGCACTCTAATTCAATTTCACCCTGAATATCGTCTTGTTTTGAGCCTTCAATATAAATCGGCGTTTGGTAAAGCACTGTTTTGCCGGTATTAAGATATTCGACAAAACTTTTTACCCCGCCATCAAATTTAAATTCATGAACTTTCGGAACAGACAGCCGCTCATCCCGAATGATAATTTTTAAACCCTTATTGAGGAAGGCAAGCTCCCGCAGCCGGTTGGAAAGTGTATCAAAATTATATGTACCGATTTCAAAAATCGAAGAATCCGCTTTCCAACGGATAACAGTACCGCAGCGCTCTGTTGTGCCGCTTTCCCTGACCGGAGATTCGGCAATACCGATTTTATATCGTTGGTAGTAAATTTTCCCGTCTTTGTGGACAAAAGCCTCACACCATTCGGAAAGAGCGTTGACAACTGAAACGCCGACGCCGTGCAGACCACCGGAAACTTTATATGAATTCTTGTCAAACTTACCGCCCGCATGAAGACGGGTCATAACCAATTCCAGAGCGGAAACTTTTTCATCACGATGAAGATCAACGGGTATACCGCGTCCGTTGTCCTCGACCCGGACAACATCATTTCCCTCTAAAACTACAAGAATTTCCGTACAGAAGCCCTGCATGGCCTCATCAACCGAGTTATCTACCACTTCATACACAAGATGATGAAGCCCGTCTAGACCTGTTGTCCCGATATACATACCGGGGCGCTTTCTTACAGCTTCCAGACCTTTTAATACTTGAATATTTTGCGCTGAATAATTCTGATCCATGAATACCTCAATCTTGTGAACTTATCGCGGAACAGACAACTTAAGACTGTCTGCCCCTTGCTTCTTGCCGCAGGGCATCTTTAAAAGAAAAAAGACGTCAAACTGTTATGTGTCTACATTTCAAATTACCGTTTTATTACGCGGAGTTGAGACTTAAACTATCCCTGACTATATAATCTTACTCAAATTCCCTTGCGGACGCAAGGGTACAGCGGCAATTCACCAGGGCGATTCTATTTACGGTGAATATAAGAAGGTGGTCTGCGTTAATCGGCGGATAATAGGTCTGTATACGTTTCGGGGCCGGTAGGCGGGTCGCATACAGCCGGAATGTTAGGCGAAATTGGGGTGTAAATTTATTAAAAAAATTTAACCGTCCTCTTTCCCTATCACTCATTGTGCATTTCATACCCCTTGATTTTATTACCGGGGGGTGATCTTTTCCCTCGAGATCCTTAAGGGTGATCTTATCGCGCGTGAATCACAGTTTCGCGGTTCCAGCCTTGACCAGAAAAATTAATAAGGTATAATTTCCCCCTCGCCGGACACTTGTATTGCAAGTTGCAGATCTTGAAAGTCAGCGAAAATATCCTCTCTATAAGACAGGGGAGAGCATCCGCGAAAAAACATTGGATGCGTACCGGATCGCTACGACAATTTTGGGTCGGCCTGTGCGGCGGAGAAGTCGGCCCTGCTTGGGGGAACTCTTCCGGTTTGACGGAAGCCATCACACGACTGGTTTGAAGGACAGCGGGGCAATTGAAGGTTCGCCGCAGTCCGATGCGGAGCGTTGCGGGCAAATCACCGGCAAAGGATTGACATTTTTTAAAATAAAATGTAGAAATAATAAAACAGAAGCCGCTGTAGCTCAGTCGGTAGAGCAAAGGACTGAAAATCCTTGTGTCGAGAGTTCAATTCTCTCTGGCGGCAATAGGTAACTCTTTATAGTATAAGAATTTGTGGAAAATACCTGGAAAACAGGCATACACAAATCATTGAAAACAAAAACTGCCCACAAATTACACCAAAACCCCTTTTGAGGGCGATGTATTCAGCAATTCTCATTTTCCCCGTTAGGCTCTTGGGTTGCAGTAAGGAGATAGTAAATTATGGAGAGCACAATACAGCAAGCGGCGGGCAAGATGAAATTTGGTCAGCCTATTACCGGTTGTAATAGAGATACTATAACCAGTTTGAATCAAAACAGCCATGAGCAGTGCAGATAATGAAAAAACGTGTTGCAATTCTTGGGGCGACAGGCTCTATAGGAAAAAGTGCCCTTGATGTATTACGCGCCGCAAAAGATGATTTTTCTCCGGTGCTTTTTAGTGCATATCATGACAGCGAGGGCCTGTGCGCCCTTGCCAAAGAATTCCCCCAAGCGCTCGTGGCGCTTGGTTGCAAGGAAAATTCCGGCGGATTATCGGCGATTGATCAAAAACAGGTTTTTTACGGGAAAGAGGGTCTTTTACGTGCGATTGGCGAATGTGGCGCGGATATAGCCGTGAATGGTATCGCCGGTTCTGCCGGTTTGGAGCCTTCACTT
>JAITXS010000175.1 GCA_031284645.1 Spirochaetaceae bacterium
CGGCGCTTCGAATGTTCCGGTAGAGCGGGTGGAAATAACAAACGGGACAGCTCGTGGCGGCGGGGAAGGGAGTGTATTGATAATAAAGACGGAAGTATATCCTGCCAACGCAACGAACAGGGAAGTGGAGTGGTGGTCAGACAAGCCTGAGATAGCGGAAGTGGTAGGGACAGCAAACGGAGCCACGGTACATTTGCTTAAGGAAGGGCCTGTGACGATAACGGGAAAGACAGCAGACGGGGGGAAGGAAGCGGTTTGTAGAATAGATGTGGTTCCCGCGGGCTCAGAGGTGGATGTAACAGGTATAAAACTGACTGCATCCAGTATGTTACTGCAAGTGGGGGGACATCCGGTAACGCTTGTCGCAACGGTATTACCGGCAAATGCAACGGATCATGGGGTAGAGTGGAGTTTAAGCACCGGGGGTGTGGTGAGCGTAAGTAATGGCATGGTAACGCCGCGAGGTACCGGGACTGTAACGGTAATGGCAACGTCTGTAAGCGACGGCAGTAAGAGTGCAAGTTGTGATGTAGATGTGGCGGTACCGGTAATTCTGCCTGCAGTAGATATGTATGTGTCTATGCGTGGGGGCACAATTGCAAGTGGCTACACATGGGGAGGTACTACGGGTAGTGACAGTGCTACAGCAACTGGTGATATAAGTGTAAGGTCTTTTTATATAGGCAAGACGGAAGTACGGTATGAGTTATGGTATATAGTGATGGATTGGGGAGAGGGGCACGGGTATACGTTTGCGAACAAGGGTCGAGCGGGAAACAGTGGAGTGGGGGGAGCTTTTCCTGTATCTCCTGGTAAGGATGAGCCGGTAACAGCGGTAAGCTGGAGGGATGTGGTGGTATGGTGTAATGCGTATAGCGAGATAACAGGGAAGGAGCCGGTGTACAGGAATAGTAGTGATGATATATTAAAAAATTCGACACAAGAGGTAGAAAGTCAAATAGAGGAGTCGAAGATAGCGTTATATAACGGGTATAGATTACCGACAGAGACGGAGTGGGAGTATGCGGCAAGGGGAGGGGAACCGGACGGCAGTACGCCGTGGACATATCAATGGGCAGGGGGTAGTACGGCAGATGCTGTTTCTTGGAATAGTGGTAATGCAAGCAGCACGACACATCCTGTAGGGCAGAAGACGGCGAATAGTGCAGGGCTGTATGACATGAGCGGTAATGTGTGGGAGTTGTGTTTTGATATTTATTCGGGTACGTACCATGCGTTTCGGGGCGGGAGTTGGATCGATAGTGCAACGTTCTGTTCGGTGGCCGATCGTAACGGCGGCAGCCCCAGCAGCGCGTTCCTCTATCTGGGGTTCCGGGTGGTGTGCCGCTGAGTTCCGCTCGCCCGTGTCCACTTAATAATCACCACGAAGGACACGAAGAAGAATAGGGTAGTAGGGTATTGGGTATTGGGTATTGGAGCGAGTAGATATCTGCTACCCTGACCCCTTGCCCCTTTGTGTTCCTTTCTGTCCTTCGTGGTGAAATTCTTCTTACTGTTTGTTGTGGGTCAAGAATAAAGCAAGGGTAGTATAGTTACGGGTATAGGGTAGGGGATGTCTGGTAAAACCGATACCCTTTACCCTTAACCCCAAGCCCTATTTAGACCCTATACCCTTTCCCCAAGACCCTAATAGGGGTACAGGATGTCTGGTAAAACCGATACCCTTTACCCTATGACCCAAAACCCCAAAGAAGGGTAATTGGGTTATGGGTTTAGGGGAAAGGAGGTGTCCTTGAAATAGCTTCCCCGCTCATCTATAATAAAAGCTATGGAAAAAATGAAAAGAACTGTAAGCTGCGGCGATTTACGCGCTGCCTGTGAGGGTCAAAACGTTGTTCTTAACGGCTGGGTTGACACAAAACGGGATCACGGCGGGATTTCGTTTATCAATATACGGGACAGGTACGGGATTACTCAGCTTGTCGCCGACACGAATGAGACTGCGCTTGACGCGGAAACAAAGGAAGCTCTTGCCGCATTGCACAATGAGTATTGTATCGCAGTGCGAGGCATTGTCCGAAAGCGCCCCCCTCAAATGATAAACAAGGATATGCCGACCGGCGAAGTTGAGGTACTGGTCAACGAGCTGGTAACGCTCAATAGCTGCGAGCCGCTTCCCTTTCAGATTGAAGATGAAACAAAAGCAAAAGAAGAGCTGCGCTTAAAATACCGTTATCTTGATCTTCGCTCAGCTGCTATGCAGCGGCGCATAGCGTTGCGGAGTCAGCTTAGTTTCGCAACCCGTGAATTTTTAACCAAGCGTGGTTTTTATGAGATTGAGACGCCGACTTTTGTCCGCTCAACGCCGGAAGGAGCCCGCGATTATCTTGTTCCCTCACGGCTTTACCCGGGGAAATTTTATGCGCTGCCCCAGTCTCCTCAAATTTACAAGCAGCTTTTGATGGTAAGCTGTTTTGACAAATACTTTCAACTTGCCCGCTGCTATCGGGACGAGGACGCCCGCGGTGACAGGCAGCCTGAGTTTACTCAGATTGATATAGAAATGTCCTTTGTCTCCCGTGATGATGTGCTCTGCCTTACCGAAGAACTGATGGCGTATATCTTTAAAAGAACCCTTGATATTGAACTTCCCGCCTGTTTTACCCGAATCAGCTATGATGAGGCAATACGGCGTTTTGGCACGGACAAACCTGATCTGCGTTTTTCTTTGGAATTGCAGGATTTTTCCCCCTTTGCCGATATACCTGAATTCAGCGCTTTTAAAAATGCTCTTATCCAGGGCGAGGAGGCGCGGAAAGCCGCAGCTGAAAAAGGCATCAGCAAGGCAGGAGGTGCGGTAACAGCCCTCGTTGTGCCGGGTAAAGCTGATTATTCACGCAAGCAAATTGAAGAGCTTGAAGCGCATAGTAAAATTTACCGCTCAAAAGGCATGGCATGGATGAAAGTGAGCGGCAGTAAAGAAGAGCCCATCCTTGAAGGCGGGGTTTCAAAGTTCTTTAAAGCGCAGACAGATCAAATTTGCGCGTCTCTTGGCGCAAAACCCGGCGATCTTATCCTGATAATCGCCGATGCCGACTCAAAAATCGCGCATATCGCACTGGGCGCAGTGCGCTCAAAACTTGGTAAGGATCTGGGACTTTGCGATCCCATGCGTTTTGAATTTGCCTGGATTGTCGATTTCCCGCTTTTTGAATATAACGAGGAAGAAAAACGCTGGGAAGCGGCTCATCATATGTTTTCCTATCCGCAGGAAGAATTTCACGCGGTTTTGGAGAGTGATCCCGGGGTGGTTAAAGGAGATCTCTATGACCTTGTATTAAACGGTTATGAGCTTGCCTCCGGATCAATTCGTATTCATAACGGCGACCTGCAAAAACGGATTTTTAAAATTGTTGGTTTAAGCGAGGAGGAAGCTGAAAAAAAATTCGGCTTTTTGACTTCGGCTTTTAAATACGGTGCGCCTCCGCACGGCGGTATCGCGCCCGGGCTTGATCGTCTTGTTATGCTGATGTCCGGTGAAAGCTCAATAAAAGAAGTTATCGCTTTCCCCAAGAATTCTTTTGCCGAAAGTCCGATGGACGGATCTCCGGGGGAAGTTGATAAAAATCAGCTTGATGAGCTACACCTTGTCATCAAAAATGATTAGATTTATTATAGAGCCAAGTGAACCGGGGATTTTATAATGAAAATCTTCGATTATGCGAAAACTGTACAGGTATCGAATATTTTCCGGTCAAAACTCATCCCCGCTAACTTAAAAAATATCACAAGGAGATAATTATGGCGATTTTAAAAGGCAGCAAGACAGAGGCAAACTTAAAAGAAGCGTTTGCCGGTGAATCACAGGCACGGAACAAGTATACGTATTTTGCCTCCAAAGCAAAAAAAGACGGGTTTATTCAAATTGCGGCCCTTTTTGAAGAGACTGCCAATCAGGAAAAAGAGCACGCGAAACTTTGGTTTAAGCTGCTTGGCGGTATCGGTAAAACAGAAGATAATTTGAAAAATGCGGCGGACGGCGAACGCTGGGAATGGACAGATATGTACGCCGACTTTGCAAAGGTCGCGAAAGAAGAAGGCTTTAACGATATTGCATCTCTCTTCGAAGAGGTTGCTGCTATTGAAAAAGTTCACGAGGAGCGTTACCTGAAGCTTCTTGACAATGTTAAAAAGAGCCGGGTATTTTCAAAAGAAGGGGATGTGATCTGGCAGTGTTCCAACTGCGGACATATTGTTATCGGGAAAACCGCGCCGGAACTCTGTTCGGTTTGCGATCATTCCAAGGCGTATTTTCAGATAAAAGCCGAAAATTATTAAGAGATCGTTTGCACACAGAAGTGCAAAAAACTGTTGCCCGGACTACCGGTACGCGGTTTTTTTTCGGGTAAGATGGGGGTTCGGGGGAGAACCCCCCGAAGAAGGGGGAAGCGGAGAAGACCGGAGCCGCAAAGCGGCAAGGACTGCGGAGCGGGGGGGAAGGCTTTCCCCCTCATAAAGTTTTGTCCGGTTCTTGTGTCTTTTCTTTATTTATAGTGAATGTATCTAAATTATTTGATCTGCATACTCATTCTACAGTAAGTGACGGAAAGCTTTCGCCGTCTGCTCTAGTGTCCGCTGCGGCGGATAAGGGGATTGTGGGTTTGGCTTTAAGCGACCACGATACGATAGCGGGGCTTGTCGAGGCGGGAGAAGAAGCGCAAAAACGGGGGATTATTTTGGTTCATGCTGTTGAGATTGAGATAAACTGGAATGAATTTCCCCTGTTAAGCGGCGATAGTGGTACAAGTAATGAGGGAGGCGGGGCCGGAAAGCGGGAATTTCATCTTTTAGGGCTTGGTATTGACGAGCCTTCTCCTGATTTTCTTGTTTTGCTTGCCGAGCTTCGCGAATCACGGGATAAGCGTAATCAGATAATGGTTGAGCGGATGCGTGATCTGGGTTTCCCCTGTGATTTGGCTGAGATTTATGCGATTAGTGGTACTGAGTTTGTGGGGCGTCCGCATTTTGCCGAGTATCTTGTGCAGAAAAAAATTGTTAAAAACTACGAGACTGCATTTAAAAAATATTTTGGCAAGGGGGAGCCGCTTTTTGTGCCGAGGAAAGGGGCTGATTTTGCCCGTGCTTTAAGGGTGATAAAGGAATCCGGTGGTATTGCGGTTTTAGCGCACCCGACAACTCTGTATGTGTCATGGGGACATATGCAGAGTATTTTAGAAAAGTTACGTGAGGCGGGGCTTGACGGTATTGAAGCATGGCATCCTCTTGTGAGCGAACATGAAAGCCGCCGTCTTGTCGGGATGGCAGAGCCGTTGGGGCTCTGTATTACGGCGGGAAGTGACTATCACGGCGAGGGGCGGCGCGACCGCAGGCTCGGGGAAAGTTCAGGAGGAATAAAAATCAGCGCCGACTTATTTGATTTCTCACCGCTTAAAACATCAGCGTATGCTTTCAATGGCAGTTTGGGTAAGTTTGTCGCAGCGCTCGTTTAAAGGATTGCCGTCATGACCGCGTACCCAATGCCAACTAAGCGGCAAAGGCGCGCTTAACTGGTCAAGACGCCGCCAAAGATCAACATTTTTAACCGGAGTTTTATTTGATGTTTTCCAGCCGTTTTTCTTCCAGTTATGTATCCACAGTGAGATGCCGTTTTTGACATATTCAGAATCTGT
>JAITXS010000186.1 GCA_031284645.1 Spirochaetaceae bacterium
TTAGATTTTTGTACGGAAGAAGAGATTGGAAAAATATTTTACGAGAGGGAAAATAAAGTAATAAAAGTACGATCCAACTTTGCCTAACAGAATTGTATACGCTTCGTGTACAGCCGGAACGTTAAACGAGATACCGCAAACAAGTTTCGACGGAGAATATTTAAAGTTATGAATGTAGCAAAAGGCGAAATCAGGAAAGAAGAATTAATAAAATTTTACGAAAGATACTCAAAGAAAAAATAGCGGATTTGTTTAATAAGATCTAAAGTCAAGTAAAACCATCAACAGTAAAACCATCAACTGAACAAGCGGGAAAAGGCTTATAACAAGAGACTCGCACGCAGGCGTTTTGAAACTCACCTGAGCTATCTGGACTTGACAAATTCCGGTGTAATCCTATAATCTATAAACACTATAGGATTACTAAGATATAGATATAAAGGAGAATTTGAGCATGAAAAAAACATGGTGTTTTATTCTGGTATTGACGGCTTTTTCCGTGGCCCTTTGGGCAGACGGAGACAAGGGTAAGACCGCATCGGGGCTTTCGGGCAAAAAGGTGATTGTGGCGGATGCCAATTCCACCCATCATCTGAACCTCTATGTGGCTTACGAGAAAGGTCTTTTCGCCAAGCAGGGTCTGGAGGTGGAAATCCAGCAGACTAATGCAGGGGTTGCGGCGGTTGTCGGCGGAGAGGCGGATATTGTATTTAACTGCCCCACCGGGGTTATTACCCCCATTGCCAAAGGACAAAACATAATCATCATTTCGCAGGTTAAGATTCCCTGTACATCGGTACTGGTGGTTCCGGTTGACACAGCGATTAAAACCCCTAAAGATCTCAATAATCTGCAAATCGCCGGCCTCTCAACAACGTGCTGCGCGGTTATCGCCATAAGGAACACTCTCAAGGAACAGTACAGTACGGATTTTGAACTGGTAACGCTGGCACCCGGTGCGGCATTGGCGGCTCTTGAGGCGAAAAGCGTCAAGGGGGCAATACTTGAAGAACCTTTTGTGGCTCAAGCCCTGTTGATAAAAGACGCCAAGGGAAATCCCAAATACCGCACTGTTTTTGACGGTTCGTCGGATGCCAACGGAGACGGGAAAATTGACGCCAATCTCGCCGGTGTAAACCCGCCCTGCCGTACGATTAATGCCAACACGAACTTCATTGCGACCCGTCTGGGCGATGCCAAGGCGTTTATTGCTGCCATTGACGAAGCGGACAAGCTGATCCGTTCCAACCCGATTGCACCGGAAATTGTGGACATTGCCGAGAAATACGTAAAAGTTCCCCGACAGGCTATTATCAATAGCAATCCCAAACTGGGTTTTCAGATTAAGTTGGATACAGTCGGACTTAAAGGCTATGCAGACGATCTGGTTAAGCAGGGAGCCATTACCAAAAACCCGGGAGACGCACTTTTCGCTCCCCAATTTAAAGGTATTACCTGGTGACAATGAGTTACGAAACAAGGGGTGTCCGCCGATTTTTTTTGGAAATCGGCGGCTTCTTCAAGAATTCCATGGGGAACTTCTTCTCCGTGGAATTTCTTTCCGTACTTATCCCCCTCTTGCTGCTCTGGGAATTCCTCCCCCGGTGGAAAATACTTCCGGAGAGCCTTATCCCGAGCCTTTCCACGGTGGCCGAGCGTTTCTGGTTTATGCTGTGGCATAAGCAGTTGGTCTTAAATATCGCCGTCAGCATGGGACGCTTTTTCGCGGCCTTTGCCATTGCGGTAGTGCTGGCAGTTCCCATCGGCCTTCTTATGGGCTGGAACCCCAAGATACGCGCCTATGTGCTTCCCCTGTGGCAGTTACTCTCCCCCATACCGCCTCCGGCATGGGTTCCCATGACCATCATTTTTGTCGGCATCGGGAGCAGGATGCACATCTTCCTCATGTTTATCGGGATATTTTATCCGGTGCTTTTCAATACGTATCAGGGGATTAAAGATACGGACCCCCGCTACCTTGCCTCGGCACGGGTATTCGGGGCCAGTGAATTCACCTTGCTCCGCAAGGTTTACTTTTGGCACGCCTTCGGCTCCATCATTATGAGCCTTAAAACCGGCGTTGCTATGGGCCTTGTGATGCTCCTCATCGGTGAATCCTACGGTGGACGGCTGGGCATTGGTTATCTTCTGGGTCAGGCAAAGGACTACTTCATTATCCCCGAGATGATGGTCTGTATGGTCATACTTGGCTGGATAGGCTGGTTCCTTATCGAGATCCTGAAATATATAGAAATTAAACTTTCTGTTTGGAAAATCGGACGATGATCGAAGCTAAAAGTATTACCAAGTTTTTTTCGGTAATTAACGAAAAAGGTCTGGCAGAGGGGCTTACGGCGACATTAAATGTCTCCCTGACCATCCCTGACGGAAAAATTGTGTCCCTCCTTGGGCCTTCGGGCTGCGGTAAATCCACATTTCTGGAAATTCTCGCGGGTCTTCAGGCCCCTACCGACGGCACTATTCATATTGACGGCAAACTCGTGCTGGAACCCCTGCCCGCTACCCGCAAGGAAACGGAGGAGTACAAGCGGCGTTACCGCTTTATCTCGCCCCTTGCCAATGGTGTATTTCGGGATAGACCCAAACATGATATTGCCATGATATTTCAGGATTACGCGATATTCCCCTGGATGACGGCTGTTCAGAATGTGGAGTTTGCATTAAAACTACGCAATGCGGGCCGACACGGCAAGGCGAAACTTAAAAGGACTGCTTTGATTGAAAAAGCCCATTTCTATCTGCAAAAGGTAGGGCTTGGTGCCTTTGCCCACAAGTATCCCTCGCAGCTGTCCGGGGGCATGCGTCAGCGTTTGGCATTGGCTCGGGCACTCTCGGTGGAACCAAAAATAATCCTTATGGACGAGCCTTTTGCCGCAGTGGATGCGCTTACCCGGGAAAAGCTTCAGGATGAACTGCTGCGGCTGTGGTCGGAAACAAAATCGGGGCCCTCGCCTATAACCATAGTGCTGGTAACTCATGATGTTCAGGAGGCAGTCTACCTGTCCGATGAGGTGGTAGTTTTTTCCCCCAGCCCCGGTACCATACGTAACGACATTCCCATTGAGGCGCCCCGTCCCAGGGCACGTACTGATCAGGGACTGATTGATATCCATGAGCGTATCTTTGCTATGTTCCAATACGACATTAATCAGGAAAGCGACTATTCAATTTAATATCTGATGAGGAGAGATGATTGTGGGTGATCATGAAAATAGTTTTGATGCTCGGGGGAAAATATACTCAAACATAAGTCAAACGCGGGGGAATACGCCTTTGGTGCATCTTGCCAAACTGGGGGCCGGTCTTCCGGCACGCATACTTGCCAAGGTGGAGTCTTTTAACCCAATGAACAGTGTAAAATGCCGGATCGGTGTAGCCATGCTTGATGCGGCGGAACGGGAAGGAAAACTTCAGCCCGGGGGGACTGTTATTGAGCCGACCTCGGGGAACACCGGCATAGGTCTTGCCTTTGCCTGCGCCCAGAGAGACTACAAGCTGATCCTTACCATGCCCGAAACCATGTCCGTAGAACGGCGCAAGCTGGCCCGGATGCTGGGAGCCGATGTGGTACTGAGCTCCGGTAAGGACGGTATGAAAGGGGCTGTACGCAAGGCAGAGGAACTGGTAAGCCAGATCCCCGGCAGCTTTATGCCCCTCCAGTTTGAAAACCCCGCCAACCCTGAATCACACCGGCGTACAACCGCCGAGGAAATTTGGGCCGATAGTGCCGGAGTGGTGGACATTTTTGTTGCCGGAGTGGGAACCGGCGGAACTATCACCGGCGTAGGCGAAGTTCTTAAAAGCCGCCGACCCGGAGTAAAAATCGTTGCTGTTGAACCCGATGCCTCGCCGGTGCTTTCCGGCGGACGGCCCGGCCCTCACCGGATTCAGGGTATCGGGGCGGGCTTTATCCCCAAGGTACTTAACCGTTCAATTATTGATGAAATTGTCCGTGTTACCAATGAGGACGCCATCAATACCGCCCGTCGCAGTGCCCGGGTGGAGGGGATCCTCACCGGAATATCCGCCGGTGCCGCGTTGTGGGCCGCTCTGCGAATCGCCTCCCGGCCGGAGAGTCGGGATAAAACTCTTGTGGTAATCCTCCCTGATTCAGGGGAACGCTATCTTTCAACCCAGCTTTCAGATTTTGGAAATGAGGAGAATTAAATGATCAGAATTTTCACACGGGCAGACTGCCCGCATATTTTCGGGATAGTTATTGCCGTCCTTTTATGTGCATCCTGTACATCCGCAAAAAATGCAGATTTACAGGAAGCCCCAATTATAACATCCGCTACCCATCAGCACACCCTGTATAACGGCAAGGGACAAGCTATCGAAGCCCGGACAGCGAAAAAGAACGCCCCCACGCCGGTGCTTACCTATTTCACCTCCGAGGAAAACCTACTTCGGGACGAGGGGGGCAGCACGGAAGCCCCGAGTACGGTAGGTGACTACTTTGTCAGAGTCGAACGACCGGCCGGCAATGGGTATAAACAGGGCCCGAATATAAAAATTGAATACCATATTCAGAAAGCCCTTGTCACCATCAAGACGGAAGACCGGCAGGAGTATCTCTACGACGGGAAGCCGAAAGCCCCTCGTGCTTCGGTAGACGCCCCGGTGGAGCTTACATTTACCTATTACCAATCCGGCGCGGATACTCCGCTTCCGGCGGCACCGACTGAGCGGGGAGTCTACAGGGCGCTTATTTCCTTCCCTGGTAACGCCAATTACATGGGAGCTTCCCGGGAAGTAAGTCTTGTAATCAAGTAAAGATTAGGAGTTTTGAGTCAAGGCGTGTCTTATGATCTTCAATTCGTAACCGCGCCTATGCGTTAGCTTAAACCGGATCAGCTAAGCCCAGCGCGAGTTTCGCGTTTCGGCGTATGAGCTCGGGGCTAAGCCATGAAAGCCCCATTGCCGTGCCTTTGAATTGCCCTTTGATTTCCGCATCGGGAAGCCGCAAAAGCTTTTTCGCATTTATATACGCATCGAGTTTTCCTTCCACCGCTTTTATACCGGTAATTCTTTGTTTGTTGTAAGGGCAGGCATTCTGACAATTTGTGCAGCCATAAAGCCGCCTTCCCCATGCTTTGCGGACGAAGTCGGGGACGCTTTTCCCGTTACCCGATGCGTACCACTGAATACAGCGGGAAAGATCCAAAACACCATCGGCCCCGGAAAGCGCACCGGTAGGACAGGCGGCGGCACAGGGCGGATACTTTGGATCGCATTGTGTACAAAAGGGAAAGGTCTTAAAACTTGAAGCCGTGACTCTGCGAAGAGACTCTGATCCGCCGGACGTAAGCTTAAACGGCAGGATCATAGCGGCAAGGACAACAAGGGAGCCTGCTTCCTCTGTGATAATCAGTGTATTTTTTCCGTAAACTCCCAGTGATGATCGGGATGCAAGGATTTTTTCAGGAATACGGGAATTACAGAATATCTTAAAATTATGCTTTGATCCCCCGAAACGACGGCGAAGCTCACGGGATATTGTTTGAAGACGTTTTACCGCTTCACGATAATAGTTAAAACGGGCAAAAGGAGCGATAATCGCGTAATCCCCGAATTGTTCTGCTTCGGGAACCGAAATTTCCTCAGCCTGCACATTACCGTAGGGAAGCGCGCAGATTAAAAGGGAAGCGGCCTTTGCTTCGAACAAAAGGGAGAAGATTTTTTCCGCCGAAGTACGGAGAGACGGCACGGTATTCACAAGGTCTTCCATCGCAAGCGTCGCGGCACTTGTAAACTCGGCGTTTAGGGCAAGAGCGATAAGTTCTTCACTTTTTATATTTGTCTCAATTTTCATATCAAATATGCCGAAAATTATATCAGTGTTCTATCCATGATTCAAATGATTTTTTCCGTAAAGTTCCAGTCTCAGCTTCAAAGAACACGGCCCTACCTTTATGATTCACTAAAAAAATCAATAGTAGCAAGCGTTGATGGTTCAGGCGGCAGAATACGGCGGTGCTTTCATTCAATAATAGCAGATTTTAACGAAAATGAGATAGGCTTCTGGATTGATATCCTTACCGTTCTGGGGAACGGCTATCAAGCTATCGAAAAAAACAAGCGGGAGCTTTTTGGGTATCTCTGTGTTTTATCAGAAAACATGGACGATTCGGCGGTATCTCTTCTGATGAAGACACTGCCTTCGCAGGTACAAGCCAGCGGTATTTGGTGTTCATCTCATGTCAGGGCCGCGTTGGGAAGTTTTGCCGAATTTTCAACTAAAGATTACGCTATCAGTGTTAATTCACAGATGAATAGCTTTAGTGAAATAGAATCTATAAAAACTGAAAGTTATACAAGCTGCAAAAATCCGCTTCTTGATAAAGTAAGCGCAATTATTGAAAAAGACCGGATACAAAACACCGTATTAACAGGTGCAAAATATATCGGTAAACGGGAATGTTTGCATTGGTATTGCGATAATTTCGAGCAAGACACTGTGCCGCTTACCATAAGATTCGGTAAATACCTAGGGGGCTTGTGCTGTTTTGTTGATGCACTCTCCCCGGCTATCCGCCATTTTTTAACACCAGCTGTGGACGCGAAGCCGGGAAACGAAGAATTATTCATGCTGCATGAACAGCTTTTTAGGGAACGGCTTCGTGTTGAACCTTCAAAATATACCTTGCGGATAGGCAGACGTTATGTGTATCTCTTGTTGAATGCCTATTGCGAGCGTGCCCTTTCAGAGGGAAAAACACCGATAGTGATTTTAGAAAACATTCAGAAAGTCCCGTATGATGCAGCTCAAATTTTTTCTGATATTTATCGTGAAGCAGCACAAGACAGACAACTTGTTCTGTACGCCACTTGTTCAAGCCAAACAATTCCCTCTTTATTCAAAGATTTTTTCCCGCGTATTATAAACTGCTCGCATGATCATATTCCGGTGTTTACCGCAGGTAATATAAGCCTGAGCCTTTGGGAAATAGCGTACGCTTGTTATCTTTTTGGTAAATATTTTCCGCCTTATGATTTTCTTGATTTATTTTGCGCGGAAGGAAAAAACAAAGATACGATACGGAAAATTTTATATTTGCTTTATCAGCGTAATATTATAAGATCTATCGAGGCTCCCAACCCTGAGTTAATTGCCTTTCGCGAAGGCGTGGAAAAAATTCTCGGGGAGCGGGCCGCGTACATACGCGCTATGGTAAAAAACCGGCTTCTCGCGTGGATTAGTGATAGAAAAGTTGTTCCCTGTTATAATCTTTTGGAAGCATTACATAGCTTTGGTCTTGATATTTCCGATTCACTGGCGCTTGAAGCCATACGATCCGATTTAATGAACGATGCTTTTAAATCGATAGAAAACAGCATAATTGACGGAAGTTTTTATGCTGTTGTCGGAAATGAGCGTGCTGCGGCTTTGCAGTATTGTTTTCGCTCGTTAAAAGCGCTTCTGTTCGGCAGCGGGGAATTTATAAAAGAAAGCGCCCGAAATTTAAAGCGGGAGGATTCCCCTACTCCTTTATATAAATCACAAATTCTCATAATTGATGCAGCGTTTAAAATGGCGCTCCGTGATATAAGCGGAGCACTTGCTGCGGCAAAAGAAGCAATGATGATCATTCAAGGGTCAAAAGAAAAAAAAGAAATAGCGCAGGTATACCGATTATTTGCCCTAGTGCATCTTTCAAGAAAAGAGTTACCGGATGCGGTGGAGTATCTTTCTTTCTCGGTAGAAGAAGCGGAAGCACACAAAGACAGCTCAGAACTCGCTGTGTCTTTGTATTATGCGGCTACCGCGCATTTCTTGCTCGGGAA
>JAITXS010000069.1 GCA_031284645.1 Spirochaetaceae bacterium
AAAGTGAAAAACGCCATTGCTTCAGGAATATATGCTGTCCCGCTTAACATTTTTGTTCGTATAAATGCCGCGCCCTCACGATAAAATGAAAATGAAAATAAAAAACCGATAACAAGCCAGGCAGCTCCGGTTAGTTCAGCCACAAGTCCCCGAAAAGCAGCGTGACTTGCCACAATAAAAAAAACAAAAAGCAGGATAATATCAAGCAGAGAAAGGCTCATCGTTACAAACTCCTTGAAAACAAAACAATATCTTCGCTTATTGTTTGCGCGGCGTTTTTCTCCCCTGCGGCTTTAGATAAAGCGGCCATAGACGTCCATCGTTTTTCATCATGTATCAATGAGTGCAGCTCTTGTAATAAAACTTCCGGCGTTGGATGGATCAGCATAATCGCGGCACCTTGCCCGGAAAAATACCGCGCGTTCTCCACCTGATCGCCGCGTGTTCCGCTGCCGGAAAGCGGAACAAGGATCATGGGGACGCCGATTGCCGCCGATTCCCACACAGTTCCGGCACCACTTCTGCCAATCACAAGCGAGGCAGATGCAAGAACATCGGGCATTTCGTTTTTTATATACGGAATAGGAAGATAGTCCTGTTCGTGGCCCGAGGCAGGAGAGACTGCGCTGTTCCCCGTTTGATGAACAACAAAAAAAGAGCTTGTCAGCTCCGGTAGGCACAGTGCGACTAAGTCATTAATTTCTTTTGCCCCCTGGCTGCCGCCTAACACCAAGAGTATTTTTTTATTCCCCTTAACGCCAAGAAAGGCCCTGCCTTTTTCTCCATCGGCCTCTCTAAACTCGGATCTCACGGGATTCCCCGAACAAAGTATCCGCGCTCGGAGATCTTCTTTAAAAAATAATGCTGTTTTTTCATAAGCAGTATAAATCCTTGCAGCAAAACAGGCATTTATCTTTGTCGCAAGTCCCGGACTAAAATCGGATTCGTGTGTCCATACCGGAATTTTTAAACGGGAGGCGGCAATAACAGGAGGCACGCTTACAAAGCCGCCTTTTGAGAAAAGAAGCGCGGGTTTTTCGATTTTCAAGATTTTTTTTGCCGCGAAGTATCCTTTTATTATTTTGAATATATCGGAGATATTTTTCAAAGAAAAATAACGGCGGAGTTTACCGGAACTTATTCCATAAAAACGGAAAGAGGCTCCTTCAACGATAGATCTATCCATGCCCTTATCCGCGCCTATATAAAAAATATCGACATTGTGTTTTTCTTTAAGCATGCGGGCAATTGCCAGCGCCGGATAGATGTGTCCGCCGGTACCGCCGCCTGTAAATGCGATTTTCAAGCTGCTTGCCACAATTTGCCTCCAAACATCATTTTTGACGCACCGAATTTTTTCAGGGATTTCTAAAAATCAAATTCCTTATTTTAAAATCTTTTCAAACTCGGTGATCAGGTCTTGTGTCAATGTAGCAATCGTGCCTTTTCTGATAAAACCGGCGGCGTTTTTGTGTCCGCCGCCACCGAGGGCTGCGGCAACGGACGCCACATCAAGCTTATCAAGGGATCGCAGACCAACGGCGCAGTTTTCTTGCGACTCCTGCCGTATTATGGCAATTGCCTCGACTCCCTTAATTGCAAAGAAAAGTTGATAAAGGGTGTCGGAATCGCGGCCTTCCAAGCCGTAACGTTCTGTTTCAGCTAATTCTTCCGAGGAAATAATCAGTCTACCTGAAAAATACAACTGGGCGCGGGAAAGAATCGCGCCTAGAAGTTTGCGGGAATCAAGACTTTTACCGCCGTTAATTGAGCCAAATGTTTTTTTAGGGCTTGCACCGGCCCGGACAAGGGAGGACGCAAGTGTGAAAATTTCTTCGGCTGCGGAGTCCAAATGGCGAAAAAACCCTGTATCGGTACAAAGTCCTAAAAAAAGCGCTTTTGCCTCTTCTTGATCCGGCTCAATCCCAAATTCTTCAAAGAGAAAAAAAATCAAAACAACACAGGCGGGCGCCGAAGCGTCAACATAGAGAACTCCTCTGTTATTTTTACCCGTTGCATGATGATCGATGACTGCAAGAGGAAGACTTTCGAATGCTTTTTCGATATCTCCGGTTCTTTCCGGTGAGGAACAATCAACAATGATTACCGCGCTTTTTTGCCCGTTTTCTTCCGCTTTTTTAATTTCAGCACGGATTTTTTCAGCGTCCGTTAAAAATAAATCTTTGAAGGGAAGAATTTCAAAACGTTTAAACGGACCTGCCGAACAGAGCTGTGTTTTTTTACCCAGACGCCGCAAAAGTGAGGCAAGAGCAAACTGACTGCCGACACAATCAGCATCAGGTTCTTTGTGCCCGACAATAAAAAAAAATTCGTAATTATGTATGAAATCTACAAGTGGTGGTGGGCACCGAACAATCAAATCTGTCTCCTTTCCGCAAAGTCAAGTCCTTCGTAAAGGTTCCCGCTTATTTATAGTCTATTTTTAAATCGGTAATATTTTCAAAATTCTTATCATAATCCGAATGAGGATCAATTCTTCCCCATGTGATATGATCAGGTTCCTTGCGGAGATAAAGCCGCACATGATCTACAGTGCCGCCTTTATAATAGATGCTCATATGCGGCCATACTTTACCGGGTCCAAGAAGGATAATTTCTCCCTTGGGGGCTTCGGAAGTGCTGTCTTCACGAACAAACCAACTGAGCGGCAGATAGGCCTTCCTGTCCATCAATGCGGCTTTCCGGTATTGGATAACATAACCTTTGTTATGAGACCAAATCTTTTCAATCGGAACCTGGACAACATAGAATTCCGATTCCCGCTCGGTGCCGGACCCTTTCGCGGCTTCCTGCGCGTTTATGGGCACAAAAACCCCCGCAAATACAAGAAAAGCCCCGATAGACATTAATTTTGATACTTTCATTTCAACCTCTTGTCAATTTAATAACATTATCGCTTGTTTTTATGAAAAATTCAAGAGCTTATCTGAATTTAACAAAAATAAAGAAGGAACCCCGGCTGTCCGAATCAATAATTTAATGAAAACACCGCTTGATTTTTATGTTAAAACTATCGTTTATGGGGAAAAGCCGCGCTGAACTTAAGGAAACGGAGTATATGCGAAGGCTCCCTGAGCTCAAAAAAGAGTTGAAAATCTTTAAAAACCCGGGGGCTTAACTATTTTCTTCCGGATCACATCTTATTTCCGGCGTTTTTTTAAACGGGTATTTTTACCATCCCCTAGATTATGTACCCTACTTTTGTTATTTTTATTTATGAAAATAAAAATCTGTGGGCTTTTTCGCGATAATGATATTGATTTTGTAAACGAGGCAAAGCCCGATTATGCGGGTTTTGTTTTTACCAAAAGTGCCCGGCAAATATCGGAAGCGGCGGCGGCGAAATTCAGGGCAAAACTTCACAAAAATATCATTTCGGTCGGCGTCTTTAAAAATACGACTCTTGACGATATAGTTCGTTTATACAACAAGCATATTATCAGCATAGCGCAATTACACGGTGAGGAAAGCGATGAATATATATACGCCTTAAAAACACGCGGCGTTATGACGGTCATTAAAGCGCTGAAAATCCGGGAGGGAATGGGAAAGAAAAGCCTGGAAACGGAGAGCGCCTCGTATAAAAACGCTGATTTTTTATTATTCGACAGCTCAGGCGGGAGCGGAAAAACTTTTGACTGGGATCTGCTCCGCACTTCAGACTCCCGGCTTGCGCCGCCCGAGATGCGCCGGACACCCTATTTCTTGGCGGGCGGCATTAATTGTGATAATATCGATCAGGCTATCAAAATGAAACCGTTTTGCATTGATGTTTCAAGCGGCGTGGAAACAGATGGTCTTAAGGACAGGGATAAAATTATCAAAATGGTAAGCTCCGTCCGATCGGCAAAACCAAGGGAGTTATAATATGAATAAAGGCAGATTCGGCGATTTCGGGGGTCAGTATATTCCGGAAACTTTGATGAACGAGATTATTAATCTTGAAAAAGCTTACGAATATTATAAAAACGACAAAGATTTTACGGCGGAACTCAACTACCTTCTTGAGAACTATGCGGGACGGCCTTCACGTCTCTATTATGCTGAAAAAATGACAAAAGATTTAGGCGGGGCAAAAATCTATCTTAAACGGGAGGATTTAAACCACACCGGTTCGCATAAAATCAACAATGTGCTGGGGCAGGCGCTTCTTGCGAAAAAAATGGGCAAAAAACGTATTATTGCCGAAACCGGCGCGGGTCAGCACGGTGTTGCAGCTGCAACCGCCGCAGCCTTGCTTGATCTTGAATGTGAAGTCTTTATGGGCAAAGAAGATACACTCCGTCAGGTATTAAATGTGTACCGCATGGAATTACTCGGCGCGAAGGTCAACGCAGTGACTTCCGGCACACAAACTTTAAAAGACGCAGTAAACGAAACCATGCGCGAGTGGGTGTCACGAATTGCCGACACTCATTATGTTTTGGGCTCGGTCATGGGCCCCCACCCTTTCCCGACTATTGTGCGCGATTTTCAAAGTGTTATCAGTAAAGAAGCACGAGAGCAGATTCTCTCTGCTGAGGGGAAGCTTCCCTCAGCAGTACTTGCCTGTGTCGGCGGCGGGAGTAATGCAATCGGTATGTTTTATCATTTTATCGGGGACAAAAGCGTCCGCTTGATCGGCTGCGAAGCTGCCGGAAAAGGAATAAATACTGACCAACACGCGGCGACTATTGCCAAGGGGAGTACCGGTGTTTTTCATGGCATGAAGTCCCTGTTCTGCCAAAATGACGAAGGGCAAATCTCGCCGGTCTATTCGATTTCTGCAGGGCTGGATTACCCGGGTATAGGGCCGGAACACGCTCATCTGCACACAACAGGCAGGGCGGAATATGTCTCAGTTACCGATGAAGAGGCGGTCTCGGCTTTTGAATATCTTTCAAGATGCGAAGGCATTATTCCTGCGGTGGAAAGCGCTCATGCTGTTGCTTACGCCAGAACTTTTGCGCCGAAATTCAGCAAAGATGAAAACATTATTATCTGCCTCTCGGGCCGCGGTGACAAAGATGTTGCCGCCATCGCGCGTTATCGAGGTAAAATACTCAATGAATAACGCGGCGCAGGAAGATTAGGGTTCATTTTAATGTGCACAAAAGCTGTACTTTGAAACACTACAGGGTAAAACCTTTGGCGATTGCTTTTGATAGTTTGCTTTTTAAAAAATTATTTTCTTTTTTCAGTTTGCTTATCTCAAATTGCTGGGTTTTTACGGTCTCGACAAGATCTCCTTCGCTTAATATGCCGGAATGGAGCAATTCCTCGACATATTCTTTTTTATTCGCAAAATCAGCCTCGGCTTCCATAGCCGCCTCTTGATAGCTTTCGTCTACATTTTTATCAAGGCTAAACTCATAATCATTCTCGCTGCTTGTCTGCATGATTTTATCGGCAATACGGTAGATCGCCTGCGCGATAACAGACTGAGGCTTATAGAGCAAGACGGGCAGGCGGGATGCAAGGCTTATGTCTTGTATAGCGTCACGGTAAATAACACCTAAATGTTCGATTTTCAAGCTCAGATACGCTTCGCAGGAACGGCGTATTTTCATTGCAAGATCAGTATCTTTTGGATCATCGAGCATATTCAAAATAAGGCGCGGATGAAAATGATCAAGCACATTTTTAAATTTCGTATAGGATTTTTCATCCCGCTTTTCTATTTCCTCAAGCATCTTGGGAAGATAAAACAGTTTAAAGCCGGATCCGTCTTTCCTTAAGGTCTCAAGATATTCATAAGCCGGACTGTTTCGGGTAAAGGAACTATACAGCAGTCTGAAGACTGCATTTTTTAAAAAAACATAGGCGTTCAGCGTTGCGGTAACGGTCGGCGCGCTTACGATAATCCCGCTGCCCGAGATTAAAAAGAAATCAAGGATGGACTGATGAGTGCCTGCGCCTAAATCAAGAACCATAATATCCGCTTCAAGCGAATGTAATTTTCTGATAATAGCGCGGCGCTGGCTGAGTTTTAAATTTGCCGTACCCGGAATCTCAGCATCTCCCGGGATAAAACGGAGATTGGGGATATCAGTTTCCGCGACAACGCTGTTAAAATCGATCTTGTTATCATTAAGATACGCGCCCAAACTGCCTCCGGGCTTTCTGTGTCCTATAATAAGGTGCAAATTCGATGCGCCTAAGTCCAAGTCGACTAAAATAACCCGTTTCCCCGCCTGGGCAAAGGCAATAGCCAGATTTGCGGCGACAAGCGACTTTCCCACACCACCCTTACCGCTTGCTATTGGTATTACTCGCATTGATACTCCTATTGCTTTCTTTTAAAATTTACGATGTTTTTCCTGCTGCTCTATTATCGGAGGAAATTTCCAAGTTTGAGAGATCACGTTTTTTGCAGCTTGAAAAGATTCCGGCAATCGAAAACAGGTCAATGAATGACAAGACCGGTATGGCAATATCCAACAGTATATCTTTGGACGCGGCAAAAGGAAAAGAGGGAAACAGTCCGCTTAAAGGCTTGTTCACATAAATCCAGATAAAAACCGCGACAATGCCTATGGTTTTCCCCGCGATATAGAGAAAGGCAAAGGGACGGTAAGATAAATTATCATACCACAGGAAAAACGCCATAAGCGGAAAAATCGCAAGCGGTGCTGCATAGACCAGAAACGGAATTGACTGTAACCCCGATCTGCCGTTTGCATTGGACACAGCGGCAAAGAGAGTAAGAATTGTTATCATCACGATAAACCGGAAAACATCATAACCGGCGATCACAAGGCACAAAAGAGGGCGTTTTTGCATACAATAAAATTTATAGTGCTATACAAAAAATTGCAAGGGCAGATCACGCAATGATGAGCATTTCAATTATTTGTTTGATTCGCGGTATTATCCTGAAATTAAAATTTATCTGCGTTCATTCGTGTAAACCGCGGACTCTATTCTTTAATTCAGATCTATATGCTTATGCCCTGCCTTTCGTAAGTCTATTGATCAATTCAAACTATTTATCGTAAACTAAACCCATGAGGAACAAGATAATAAACGATTCCATGTCGGCGGACAGCAACTTGCAGCGCGACCCAATACCCAATACCCAATACCCAATACCCAATACCCAAATTATTATTTAAGCACAAAAACCTTTGTCAAGCCCCCTGTGGGGAAAATCAGCAATTTCAATATAAAATCTCGAAAAAGAATGACCCAAGGAAGCTCGGAATATCTCCGTACTCCCTTGGTTTTTTATTTTGTCAGGCGGCATGAAACCACATTTGTTAGCAGGCAGAAATGAAAAATAAATCAACAAAAAAGAGAACGATACTTAAAATAGTTCTTGTTCCGGTCGTGATAACAGGCGGCGTGCTTCTTTTTTTGCTTCCCTCGCGCTGCGGTAACGAGAACGTGAAAACGGAGATTCCCCGTCCGGATGATATCAGCTTTGAGAGCGGAAGCAGCGCTTGGGTCGAGCCGGAAAAGACAGACAGCCGAGCGGAAAAGCACGATGAAGTGCCGTCTGTACCCGCGCCGTTTACAGCGGTAGTCCCGAGGGACACCGGATCAAGCGATCCGGTGGAAACAAAAGAAACGTCCGCGATTATCGAAAATCCAACGCCGGTAACAGAAATGGCGGAGAAGGAAAGAACTGCAGCCATAGAGGAAATTCCCGTGGCTGCCGAAGCACCCATGATTGTGGAAGCGCCGGTAAAAGTCGAGGTGATTTTTCCAACGACCGCCCCGGAGGAGATCACGGCGGATAAAAATGCGGCCTCGCCGCCTCCGAAAGAGCTGGTAAACAAAAGCGAAACAGAGCCGCCCAAAGAGACAATAAACAAGGACGCAGCCCTTGTCGTTGTAAAAAAACCCGAAAATTTGCAAGCAACAGTAGGTATAAGCACAGAGAAGGCGGGCCTTGATTCCAAAAGCATACAAGGCGCAAGAACACAATATCTAACTCCGTTTGCATCTTCCAAGGCAGCGATACACAAAAGCGCGGAACT
>JAITXS010000080.1 GCA_031284645.1 Spirochaetaceae bacterium
TTGGGTATTGGGTATTGGGTATTGGGTATTGGGTATTGGGTATTGGGTATTGGGTATTGGGTATTGGGTATTGGGTATTGGGTATTGGGTATTGGGTATTGGGTATTGGGGCGCCAGCGCTGTAGGCATACGCAGACAGGTATTCTGCTACCGTGTCAGCCAAAGAGAAAATAGACCGGACTCTCTCCGATATGATATCTCTCACCCTTTTCCTCATGGTGTTAGTATATGATGGATGGCGGCTTTTTGTCAATAGACTTTAGCACCAGGGCGATTGCATTTACTGTGAATACCAGAAGATGGTCCGCGAAAATCTGCGGACAATTTTTAAATGCAGGAACCCTAAAGTCAAGGACTCTCCGGTGTTTTTTATTTCGGAGCGTCCGGCAACTCCCCGGCTTCTTCCTTGTCCAATGACTTTTTTATAGTGTCCAGAATGCCGTTGATAAAACGGAACGCACCATCTTCGCCGTACAAACGGGAGATAGCAACCGCCTCTTCAATCACCACACCGGATGGAATCTCTTTTTGAAATATCAGGGAATAGACGCTTATACGGAGCAAGGCCAAATCAACCCTTTTAATCCGCCCAATATTCCAATTAACAAGATGAGCTTTTATTTTTTCATCAATGCAGGGAATATTTTCTATTACACCGGCAATAAGAGCGCGGGCAAAAATAAGTGCGCCTTCATCCATTTTCCCTATTTTTTCGTCTTCCCACTCAAAGCTTAATAATTCTTTAAGATCAGGAGCTGCCGCTTCATAGCAATAGAGCGCTTGAAAGGCAAGAATACGCGCTTTTCTCCGTGACATTAGTAGTTAATATACTGATCGTTGACTTGAAAAGGCTTTCCCTTTCGTAAATCATCAACTAATTCCTGCTGTGCCTGTAAGTACAGCGCTTGTTCTTTTTCAGCCATCAAGGCCCTTTTTACCAACTCGCGTACCGTTGTATTATACTGAAGCATCGTATCGTCCAGAGCAAGCGGAGATTTAAACGGATACTTTCCGGTAACTTTTATTATATAGAAACCCCGCGCATTTCCTGATTCAACATCCAGTACCGGAGAAACCTCGGTCGCGCCTGATTTCGGATCGTATTTTAGTGAAAATACCGTATCCATAAATTTCTTACCTAAAAGAGTTTCCCATCTTTTATTTTTTTGGATGATATTTGAGGTGGTTCGGTAGCTAACATTCTGTTGGCCGCCTTTCTCATCAAATTTATTCACACTGCCGTTAATCTCTTTTGAAAGGTTTTCCGCCCCGCTTCTGGCCTTTGCCTTTTCCGAATCATTCTCATAAGGAAAAACCAGCGCGATAAACTGTACTGTTTCGTCTTGGGTAAGCTGAGCAATGCCCTCGGATGTATTTTTCATTTCCTTGTATTCGTTTTCAATCTCCACGCTTGTCGGCTCCTTGATTGATTGAATGAGACTTCCTTTTTTTTCGAAAAGATATCTCCGGAAGGTAAGTTGCTTCTTCAGCTGCTCACGGAAACCGGCTAAATCAAGGTTTGTTTGATCTTTTATCGCCTGAGCAAATTCCGCATCCGTCGGTCTCCTGCCTATCTGCTGGGCTAACTGAGCGCGTATCTCTTCCATTTGCTGATTGATAAGGCCATCCTCAATACTGACATGGTCCCGGGCCGCAGCTTGGAGAACAAGCAATTCATCGATCATACCATCGAGAATTTCCCGTCTTTGCTCAAGCGTGAGTGTTTGGCCGCTCGCCTTTTCAATGGCCTCGACCCTGTTTCGCAGTTGTTTTACCGGGATGAACTCGGTTTTAGTCAGAGTGACCGTTGCGACTGTCTGTATATCATTAGCTCCCTGGGCAAAGAGAGAACCACCGCAAGCAAGGCAAAACGCCCACAAGATAATATGTTTTTTCATAGCTATACCTCATCGTCTTGTACAGAATACAATAGTAGCCACGCAAGATAAAAAGAACTCGCGCGTCTTATAATTACCCGAAAAGCATACCATAATTTTTTTTTGAATTAAAGGGGCCACGTTAAGGACAATAATTCCCGTTTGAGGCACCGCCTTCCGTATTGCGCGATGGTTCACCTGAAAATGTTACCAAAAGGTGATGATCCTCCTCATACAAGCCTCCGCAGGCACCGCATACCCCGTTGACGGCATAGATACATTAAAGTATCATACATGTATTATTTTAATAACAGGATTATAGTTGGAGAGTCATTTCAATGAAGAAATTTACGATTATTTATGTGTGCGCTGTGTTGATAGCAGCATTTATGTTGGTTTCCTGCAAAAAAACCGATAAAGTCACCACGGATGAATCTTTAAAGAAAGTGTTGGACGAAAAACGCTTTGTGCTGGGCATGGATGACTCTTTCCCGCCTATGGGATTCCGTGACGCGCAAAACAATATTGTCGGTTATGATATTGATCTGGCGACAGAAGTGTGTCGGCGGCTTAATGTGGAGCTTATTAAACAGCCTATAGACTGGAATGCAAAAGAAGAAGAGCTTAATACCGGCGAGATTGACTGTATTTGGAACGGCTTTACCATTACCGAGGATCGCAGGAAGGCGATCCTCTACACGCAGCCTTATTTAAGAAATGCTCAAGTTGTTGTTGTAAACGGCGCTTCTCCGGTTCAAACGTTATTAGACCTTTCAGGAAAAACAGTGGGAACCCAAAAAGGATCTTCCTCGCTTGATGCGATTGAGAAACATCCTGAATTTAAAAAGACCTTAAAAGATCTGGTTCAATTTAATGATTTTCTAGCCGCACTCATGGATTTAAAATCCGGCGGTCTTGATGCGGTCATCATTGATGTGGTTATTGCCCAGTATAATATCACTCAATCGGGCGAAGGCTTTCGCATTTTGGGGGAAAATTTAGGTGATGAGGAATTCGGTATCGGATTCCGGAAGGGCGATAAAGCTCTTGAAGAGAAAGTGTGGAGTACTCTGCTTGATATGGCAAAAGACGGGACAGCAGCCCGGATTACGGAAAAATGGTTTGGTTCCGATATCAGCGTCATCGAAACAAACTCAAAATCATTGTAAGTGCTATTCATATTATTACAGGGAGCGCTTGTTTCCGTAGAGATATTTTTTCTTACTCTGATGTTTGCGCTCCCTTTTGCCCTTCTTCTTGCTTTTGGCAGGATATCAAAAAATCTTGTACTGAAGAACATTATCAGTTTTTATCTGCTTATCATGAGGGGAACGCCTCTCATTCTTCAATTGATTTTTATTTACTTTGCCCCAAAGTATTTGTATATGTTTCTTTACGAATATCTCGGCAGTCTGGTGAGTTTGCCTTCTGCTTTTTGGAGTGTTCTTAAATTTCTGTTATCGTATAATCGTTTTGCCGCTGTTATCATTGCCTTTGTATTGAACTATGCAGCATATTTTGCGGAAATTTACCGCGGCGGCATTGAGTCTATCCCGATTGGTCAGTACGAAGCGGCGCGGGCTTTGGGACTGGGAGAACGGCAGATTTTCGAAAAGATCATCCTGCCGCAGCTGATAAAACGTATTTTACCGGCTATGGGAAATGAGGTAATAACGCTGGTGAAAGATACCGCACTGGCTCAGGTCATCGGTGTCGCCGAGTTATTTCATTATGCGCAAAATGCGGCCTCGCGCGAATTTTCAACCGTTCCGATTTTTATTGCGGGCCTTTTCTATCTTGTGATGAACTGGATAGTTTCACTTGTTTTTAATAAATTCGAAAAAAAACTGTCATATTACCCGTAGACAGACGGTTTTATCCGATGCACCGAGAGTTATAACACCATTTTTCATGGCACTTCGTGATGCGTTTTAAGCTGAAAATTACCGCAAAATTTTGAGGCACAGGATTTTAAGGTAAATTGACAAATCAGATGACATAAGATACCCTAAAAGCAATAATGTTTGAGCCAAAAGATTATATTAGCCCTTCAATATGGACTGATCTCCCTTATCCGAATTTTATCGCATGGCTGAATGCGCGGGAAGCGTTTGCTGAAAAGCCGGCAATTTTATTCCGTGAGTGCAAAAAAAAAGAATTTACCGTGTGGAACTACCAATATTTTGTCGACAGATCCCGACAGATCGCACGAGGAATTCTTGCCGCCGGTTTGCAAAAAGGCGACCGTGTTGTTCTCTGGGCGGAAAACCGCCCCGAGTGGATGGCGGTATGGATGGGTGCCGTTATTTCGGGTTGTGTCATTGTGCCGATCGACTTTTTAATCTCGAACGAGGAATGTCTTAATATCATCAAATTGACCGAGGCAAAAGCGGGGTTTTTTTCCGCGCGTAAAGCTGATTTCGCGGAT
Organism: Spirochaetaceae bacterium; assembly: GCA_031284645.1. Lineage (GTDB taxonomy): Bacteria > Spirochaetota > Spirochaetia > Treponematales > Breznakiellaceae > JAITXS01. The sequence continues at coordinate 4,306 of JAITXS010000080.1, forward strand.
TCCCTTTCCTCAAGCGGCGTGGATATGAATGTCTCCGTCATGATAAGCGGAGAGGATTTTTATCATTTCGGCGCTGATTCTTCGACACAAAAGCTGCCGAACCCTGAGGATATTCAGGAAGACGATCCGTGTTCCATTGTGTTTACCTCCGGTACAAGCGGCTTCGCCAAAGGAGTGACCTTAAAACACAAGGGGATTATTGCCAATGCAAGCGCCGCTGTTGTAATGCTAAAGCCCAAGCTTACAGATGTGTTTATTAATGTCCTGCCTTTGCATCACACCTACCCCACGACTTGTTCTTTTATCGCGCCTCTTTCCTGCGGGATTCCCACGATTGTTGTCGAGCGGCTTGTCGGACAGGTCGTTGTTGATGATATCCGCGATGGGAAAGGATCGTTCCTCATTGCGGTTCCCCTGCTCTACGACAAGGTTATGTCGGCAATTGAGGCAAAATACCAAAAAACTCCGTTCCCCATTCGTTTTGTCCTGGATATTTTCAGAGGTATAGCCCTGTCAGAGGCAAACAAGGGTAATCCCGAGTTCGGCAGAACAGTTTTCCGTTTCATCAGAAAAAAGGCCGGCCTTGAATC
>JAITXS010000091.1 GCA_031284645.1 Spirochaetaceae bacterium
GCGTTGTTTGGAGACGCCGCAAGTGCGACCCTAATATCAGCCGATGAAGGCTTTGCCTCGATAGGTAATTTTTGTTTGGGGACAGACGGAAAAGGAGCTGATAATCTCATTTTAAAAAACGGGGCGTTTAGACATAAAAACAGCAAAAAATATGATGGTGCCATATCCAATGACCGGATTTTTGTCAGAGACGATAATTATTTATACATGAATGGACGGGAGATATTTAATTTTGCCGCGCATATAGTACCGGAATTAGTACAACAAACGTTGGCCCGCCATCATTTAGATATCGCAGATATTGATTTATTTGTTTTTCATCAGGCCAATAGGTATATCCTGAATTTTATTCGGAAATCACTGGATATTCCTGACGAAAAATTTTATATAAATCTTGCAAATACAGGAAACACCGTGTCGGCAAGTATTCCGATAGCGCTCAAAACCGCGCTTGATGAGGGCAGAATCAAACAAAAGAGTACGGTTACGATTGCCGGTGTTTGGCGTTGGCTACTCCTACGGCGCCACGGTTTTAAATTTTTAATCTCAACGAGCCCCGAGTGCATTGCAAATAGTACTTTTTAGTACAAAAATACTCTTTTAAATTTAAATCCTACTTTTTTGTTAATATTGACTATATTTATGATGAATGCCTATAATGCATTATTATGGAGGTACCATGACTGAAATTGATTTTTCCAAGACTCCCGTAACGGAAATATACGGTTCAAACTGTTTTTCCAACGCGGTGATGCGAGAGCGTTTGCCGAAAAACATCTATCAAGAAATTATAGCGATTCAGACAGGCGAAAAAGAGCTGACCCTGGAAATCGCAGAGTTTGTTGCAGTGTCCATGCGTGACTGGGCGCTGGAAAAGGGCGCGACACACTATACGCACTGGTTCCAGCCTATGACTGGTTTAACTGCCGAAAAACACGATTCTTTTATCTCCCCGCTGGGAGACGGCAGAGTTATTATGGAGTTTTCGGGTAAGGAGCTGATTAAAGGCGAACCTGATGCCTCAAGCTTTCCTTCAGGAGGACTGCGGGCGACTTTTGAGGCGCGTGGTTATACGGCATGGGATGTAACAAGTCCGGCTTTCTTAAAACAGGATAAAACCGGAACGACACTCTGCATACCGACAGCGTTTATTTCCTATTACGGTCATGCGCTGGATATGAAAGTACCGCTGCTCCGCTCAATAGATGCCTTGAACAGAGAAGCCGTCCGTGTGCTTCGGGCAATCGGGAACACAAGTTCAAAGCGGGTTATGACAACGGTGGGGCCGGAACAGGAATATTTTCTTGTTGACAAGGCGTTTTTTGACAAACGAAGCGATCTGCTCCTAACCGGCAGAACCGTATTTGGTAATGTGCCGCCTAAGGGACAGGAGCTTGAGGATCAGTATTTCGGGGCTATTAAAGAACGAGTTGCCGCTTTTATGCGGGAGCTTAACTATGAACTTTGGAAAGTCGGAATACCCGCGAAAACCCAGCATAACGAGGTTGCCCCAAACCAATTTGAACTCGCGCCGATTTTCGGATCAACAAGTATGGCGGTTGACGCCAACCAGCTTGTTATGGAAACGATCCATAGCGTTGCGCTCCGGCACGGGATGAGGGCATTGCTCCACGAAAAACCTTTTGCCGGCGTAAACGGGTCCGGTAAGCATAATAACTGGTCCATAGCCACCGATGACGGCATCAATCTTTTTGATCCCGGCGAGAACCCCGAGTCTAACGCACGCTTCCTGCTTTTTACCACTGCGGTTGTTGAAGCGGTTGACCGTTACGCACTGCTCATCCGTTCTTCGGTCGCGACAAGCGGCAATGAACACCGCCTCGGCGCAAACGAGGCTCCGCCGGCCATTGTGTCGATATTCTTTGGCGGGCCTTTGACCGAAATCTTTGATAATATTGTTGACGGAAAAAGTTCAGCAAAAAGCGCAGCCGGAGGGAAAATTCAGCTTGGTGTTACCAGCCTTCCCTCTCTGCCGAAAGACCTTGCGGACCGCAATAGAACAAGTCCCTTTGCTTTTACCGGCAATAAGTTTGAGTTCAGAATGGTCGGCTCGTCTCAGTCAATTGCTGCACCGAATACCTATCTTAACGTTGCCGTTGCACAGGTTCTCCGTGAATTTGCGGACAAACTTGAAAAAGCCGAGAACAAAAACGAGGCGATTCAGGCGGTGATCAAAGAATCGTACGGCAAACACCGCCGTGTGGTATTTAACGGTAACGGCTATTCGGAAGAATGGGTAAAAGAGGCTGATCGCAGGGGACTACCCAATATTAAAAGCACGCCGGATGCGCTTTCTGTGCTTGTCGGTGCCGATACTATCAAGCTTTTTGAAGATCACAAGGTTCTTTCCAAAGATGAAACGGAAAGCCGCTATCATATTTACCTTGAGAATTACTCCAAGCAGCTCAATATCGAGGCGAGCGTTGTGATCGATATGGCCCGCCGCTCTATTTTTCCGGCGGCAAGTGCCTATGGTGCAAAAATGGCCCGTGACGCAAGCGCTCTGGCCGCGATTTCCGCAGACTCAAAGCCGCAAGAAATGCGATCCAAGAAGATTGCAGAGCTTGCCGCCGGCCTATGCACGGAAACCGCGAAACTCAAAACAGCTCTTGGTGATGCGCAAAATACTGAAGATGTTTTTGCCAAGGCAAAAGCGTATAACGAGAAAGTAAAAGCCGGTATGGATGCGGTACGGGAAAAAGTCGATGCTCTTGAGCATCTTGTTTCCAAAGACGACTGGCCATTCCCGGGATATGAGGATCTGCTTTTCAGACTCTAATCTCAAGCGAAAAGGGCACATTGAAAAATCGTCTGATTTTTCAATGTGCCGCCGGTTTTTGTTTCATGATTCCGTTCAATTGGGTTAAAAAATAATATATGGCAAGTACTCTGGAATTTGTTAATTATGTTGTAGAACAAATAAAACTTGATGTGCCGATCACATACAAAAAGATGTTTGGTGAATATCTGATTTATGCAAATGCCAAACCAACCGTTATGGTTTGTGATAATACGGCGTTTATAAAAATCCTTGATTGTATAAAACCATATTTAGAAAATGCCGAAAAAGGTTTCCCGTACACCGGAGCAAAAGAACATTATATTATTGATGTTGATAACAGCGAACTAATGACAAATGTTGTCCGGGAATTAGAGAAAAATGTGCCTGTTCCGCAAAAGAAGAAAAAGAAAAATATCATTTGAAGGCAGTCCGAAAGTAAAGCTAATAGCTTGTTATTCCTTTGTGGGGTCTTGAGAGCGGTACTTTCGGACATACTCTACCCAATGCCCTAAACCGGTATACAATAGACCTATGACTGATTCGTTTGGACGAGTTATTGATTATCTTCGCCTCTCTCTTACTGATCGTTGTCCGATGCGTTGCATATACTGTATTCCCAAAGAGGGTACAAGCTGGATTCCGCATAAAGAAATACTTTCTTTTGAAGAGTTTCAACGTCTTATCAGTATCATGGCGGGACTTGGTATAAAAAAAATAAAAATTACCGGAGGGGAGCCTCTTGCAAGACGCGGCATAGTTCCTTTTATTGCCTCGCTTTCCCGAATTCCGGGTATCGAAAAAATCAGCTTAACGAGTAACGCCCTTTTTTTAGATAAATACCTTACATCCCTGCTCAAGACAGGTCTTTGCGCGATTAATATTAGTCTTGATTCAATGAACAGGGAAACGTACCGCAGCATCACTTCTCTTGATGCATTCCGGAAGGTTCAAAAAAATCTGTACCGGCTTTTAGAAACAAGACTCCCGCTTAAAATAAATTGTGTTCCCCTTAAAAATATAAATGAACGTGATATAATTCCCCTCGCCCGTCTTGCCAGGGAAAACAGGGTCGCTGTACGTTTTATTGAGTTAATGCCGCTTGGGGCAGCTTTTCATTTTCAGGCGATTCCTGCGCCGGTGATTTTTTCTATGCTTGAAAGAGAATTCGGTACTCTTTATCCCTGTGATAAAAAACTCGGGGAGGGGCCTGCGAAGTATTATAAGCCGGAGGGTTTTATCGGGGACATAGGTTTTATCAGCCCGTTAAGCGATCAATTTTGCAAAAGCTGCAACAGGCTCCGCTTAAGCTCCCAAGGGCTGCTGTTCTCTTGCCTTGCAAGCGACATGAATACTAATCTTAAAGTCTTGCTTCGCGGGGGGAAGAGCGATGGAGAAATTGCATCTGAAATCCAATCACTGGTCCGAAGCAAACCGGCTGCTCACAATTTTATTGTTGAAAAGGCCCTTAAACGGGAAAACCATAAGAACATGAATGAAATCGGGGGATAAATGGGAAAAATACATGCTGTCTGTATAAGCGAAAAAAAAGGGACTGAAAAAAAAGATATCGGAGAGGCGGCGTTTTTAGCCGGATACGGGATTCAGGGTGATGCTCACGCCGGAAGCGGAGAGAGGCAGGTAAGTCTTCTTTCCCTTGAGAAGATCAACGAATTTCGGGCACAGGGCGCGGATATCGCGTTCGGCGCTTTTGGGGAAAATCTTGTTGCAGAAGGTATTGATTTTGCGCGGCTGCCTGTAGGTACCCGCTTGCGTGCCTGCGGGGTCGTACTTGAAATCAGCCGGATTGGTAAAGAATGTCATCATCATTGCGCCATCAGGACACGGATGGGGGACTGTATTATGCCCCGTGAAGGTGTTTTTGCCGTGGTGCTTTCAGGGGGAACAATCAAAACCGGGGATGAACTGGAAATCGTGCCCCAGGCTTTTTAAAACTGCTGTGCCGGCAGAGGGGGCCAAAGATGCCTCCGGCGATGTGTTCCAAAAAGAGCGCCGACCCTAACGTTGAACACAACTTTGCGCTTACTTGATAAAAAGCACTCTTTTTCATATAATTTATTTCATTACTATAATTAGAGATTTACCCGCAAACGCGATTTTCAAGGAGCAATAATGCGCGATATTCAAGATTTTGACTCTATTATGATCAAACTGGCCTCACCTGAGATGATTCGGGCATGGTCTTACGGCGAGGTTAAGAAGCCGGAAACCATTAATTACCGGACACTCAGGCCGGAAAAGGATGGTCTGTTCTGCGAAAGAATTTTCGGGACAACAAAAGAATGGGAATGTTACTGCGGAAAGTTTAAATCTATCCGTTACAAAGGCGTGGTCTGTGACCGCTGCGGCGTTGAGGTTACTCACTTTAAGGTGCGCCGCGAACGTATGGGCCATATTGAACTTGCCGCGCCGGTATCTCATATCTGGTACTATCGTTCGGTGCCAAGCCGGATGGGGCTTTTACTTGATCTGCCGATGAATCAACTACGTTCAATACTTTACTACGAAAAATATATTGTGCTTGATCCGGGTGACACGGACTTAAAGAAGATGCAGCTTCTGAATGAAGATGAGTGGTATGATGCACAGGAGCGTTACGGCGGCAATTTTACGGCGGGTATGGGCGCCGAGGCGATTCGCAGTCTTCTGCAAACGATAGACCTTGACGCTATTGCTGCGGAGCTCCGCCAAAAAATGATAGAAAAAGGGGCGAAAAGTGATAAGCGGCTTTTAAAACGTATTGAAATTGTTGAAAATTTCCGCAATTCAACGAACAAGCCGGAATGGATGATTCTCGATGTTATCCCCGTTATCCCGCCCGAACTTCGCCCTATGGTTCAGCTTGACGGCGGACGTTTTGCGACTTCCGACCTGAACGACCTCTACCGCAGGGTTATTAACCGGAATAATCGTTTAAAGAGACTTATCAGCTTGAACGCGCCTGATATCATTATCCGCAATGAAAAACGCATGCTGCAAGAAGCAGTGGACGCGCTTTTCGATAATTCCAAGAAAAAACGCGTGGTAAAAGGCGCGTCAAACCGTCCGCTTAAATCAATTTCCGATATGCTCAAAGGCAAGCAGGGCCGTTTCAGGCAGAATCTTCTTGGCAAGCGTGTTGATTATTCAGGACGCAGTGTTATTACCGTTGGCCCCGAGCTCAGAATTTGGCAGTGCGGGCTTCCGACTAAAATGGCACTGGAGCTTTTTAAACCCTTTATTATGAAAAAGCTCGTTGAAAAAGATGTTGTATTCAACATAAAAAAAGCGAAAATGTATGTCGAGCAGGAAAAACCGGAAGTGTTCACCGTGCTTGACGAGGTAGTCAAGGAACATCCGATTTTACTGAACCGCGCCCCTACCCTGCACCGGCTTGGTATTCAAGCTTTTGAGCCGGTTCTTGTTGAAGGCAAGGCGATTAAGCTTCACCCGCTTGTCTGTCATGCGTTTAACGCAGACTTTGACGGCGACCAGATGGCGGTACACGTACCACTGACTCAGGAAGCCCAAATGGAATGTTGGACACTGATGCTCTCTGCACGGAACCTTTTGAATCCGGCAAACGGACAGACAATCGTCTTCCCCTCGCAGGACATGGTTTTGGGCATAAACTTTTTAACCCGCATAAAACCAAACGCCCCCCGCCCCTATCAAGACGCGCCGGAAGGCCGCTTGCCCAAATACAGCAGTATGGACGAAAT
>JAITXS010000145.1 GCA_031284645.1 Spirochaetaceae bacterium
ACCCAAAACCCTATTGAGCAAGGAGGAAAGATATGGTAAGGACAATGAAAAACGTAGCGGTGTTTATAACAGCACTGGCGCTGGTGGCAGGAATGCTATCGTGCGAGAACTGGATGATCGCGAAGCTGTTAGAGCGAAATGAGCCTTCGGGCGGAGGAAACGGGGGCGGTGGTTCTGTAGAGCGGGTAGAGATAACAAACGGGACAGAGCGAGGCGGCGGGGTGGAGAGTGCATTGGTAATAAAGACGGAAGTATATCCTGCCAACGCAACGAACAGGGATGTGAAGTGGAGCTCAGACGATCCCGGCATAGCGGATGTGGTCGGGACAGCAAACGGAGCCACGGTAACATTGCTTGGAGTAGGGAGTACTAAAATAAGGGTAAAACCGAAGAACGGTGGGAAGGAAGCGGTTTGTACAATAACTGTCGTTTCCGCAGGCTCAGTGGTGCCGGTAAAAGAAGTAAAACTGGAAGTATCCACTCTGTCACTGCAAGTGTGGGACCATCCGGTAACGCTTATCGCGACAGTGCTACCGGCAAATGCAACGGATAAAGGGGTAGAGTGGAGTTCAAGCGACGAGAGTGTGGTGCATGTGGAGAATGGTATGTTATGGGCGCTGAAAGCAGGGCCAGATCCTGCAACAATAACGGCAAAATCAACAAGTAATCCGACAGCCGGAGAAGGTACCTGCAATGTAACGGTAAATGCGGTAACGGTGGATAAGTATAAATATATGCCCAGGGGCATAATAGCGACTGGCAATATATGGAGTAGTACAGTAAGCAGTCCTATTCCTGTAGCCCCTGTTGTAATAGGCAGGACGGAAGTGCGCTATGAGTTATGGTCTAAGGTGAAGCAGTGGGGGGAGTGGCAGGGGTATGTGTTTGAGCATGGGGGGCGAGCGGGGCATAGTGGAACAGGGGAGGATAAGGATCAGCCGGTAACAGAGGTAAGTTGGCGGGATGTGGTGATATGGTGTAATGCGTATAGCGAGATGGCAGGGAAGGATCCGGTGTACAGGAATAATGTTGGAGATATATTAAGAGATTCGACATACAAAGGAAGCGATGCATCCCAGTCAACGCCAGATGATGTAGAGAATTTAATAGATATAACGAAGATAGGGGATTATGACGGGTACAGATTACCGACAGCGACGGAATGGGAATATGCGGCGAGGGGAGGGGTACCGAGTAGTGATACAGCGTCTGTATGGGCATATCAATGGGCGGGGAGTAACACGGCAAATGATGTTTCTTGGAACAATGATAATTCAGGGGGTAATACACATCCTGTAGGGCAGAAGGCGGCGAATAGCGCAGAGCTGTATGACATGAGCGGTAATGTGTGGGAGTGGTGTTTTGATATTTATTCGGGTAGGCTCCGTGTGTATCGGGGCGGGTGTTGGATCAATGCTGCGGAGTACTGTTCGGTGGCCTATCGTTACGGCAACACCGAGCCCTACTGGGCGGACCCCAGTTTGGGGTTCCGCTTGGTCTACCGCTGAGTTCCGCAGGGGGAATCTCTAAGTAGGGTATTGGGTATGGGGCAGGGGCTTTCTGATAAAATCTATACCCCATACCCTTTACACCCATGACCCAATTACCCTATTTCGACCTCTACCCGAAGCAAAGAGCTAAGGACTTCGGGACGATACAGAATTACTGATAAGAACTATACCCCATACCCCGAAGCAAAGGGGCAGGGGAGTTGGGATGGCAGGGGATTACTGGTAAAACCAATACCCATTACCCTTTACCCCAAAACCCTATCAAGCATTAACACCACCTGTTTTATGACTACGAATTGAAGCCCCCCCATGATCACTTTACATTAAAAAAATTACATGTTATATTAAACAAAGTTACATGTTATATAAAAAACATTACATGCTCGGTATTACCTGCCGTACAAGCAGGGAGAGCATGATAGTAGACATGGAGATAGGGATTCGCTTTCCGCTTATTTTTGTTGAGAAGCTTTCCCGTGTGAGAGATGGTGCTGTACGGGGCGGGCACTGCCCCTAAAGCGATATTGCTGAACATATGCAATACGGCAGAACAAAAGTTTTTTAAAAACTTTTGTTCTGCCGGTGTCATGGTAGCATTTTTGCTGGAGATAGAGGCAGAGGAATTGGGTTTCGGGTAGGGGATTTCTGATAGTACTAAACCCCATACCCCGAAGCAAAGGTTTAGAAGAGTTGGGTTTTGGGTAAAGACTGTCTGGTAAAGTCTAAAACCTATAACCCCCTCTACCCAAAACCCTATTAAAGCAAAAATGGGCACCTAAGCGCTTTAGGGGCAGTGCCCGCCCCGTACAGGGATATTTTTAAAAGGGACAGGAGAAAAAAGAGATGACAATCAGGAAAAAAGTAAGAACATTAATACTGGGTATTATGCTGGTGGCAGGAATGGTTTCGTGCGAGAACTGGATGATCGAGCAGCTGCTTGATCGGAAGGAGTATGCGGGGGGCGGAAGCGGCGGCGGTTCGAATGTGGCGGTAGAGCGGGTGGAGATAACAAACGGGACAGCGCGTGGCGGCGGGGAAGGGAGTGTATTGGTAATAAAGACGGAAGTATATCCTGCTGCCGCGACGAACAGGGAAGTGGAGTGGAGCTCAAGCGATTCTAACATAGCGGATGTCGTAGGGACAGCAAGCGGGGCCACAGTACATTTGCTTAAAGCAGGGAGTGCGGAAATAAGGGTAAAGCCGGCGAACGGCGGGAATGAATCGGTTTGTAGAATAGATGTAGTTTCCGCAAGCTCAGTGGTGGATGTAACAAGTGTAGAACTGAGTGCATCCACTCTATCACTGCAAGTGGGGGGACACCCGGTAACGCTTATCGCGACAGTGCTGCCGGCAAATGCAACGGATAAGGGGATCGAGTGGAGCTCAAGCGAAGAAGGTGTGGTGAAGGTGGACAAGGGTATGGTAACGGCGAGAGCTGCCGGGACTGCAACGATAACGGCAATATCTGTAAATGGTAAAAGTGCAAGCTGTGAAGTAGAGGTGGCGGTACCGGTAAACCTGCCTGCAATAGATACGTATCGATATATACCCGGGGGCACAATAGTAAGCGGCTATAAATGGGGAGGTACTTCGGGGGATGGCACTATAGCAACTAGTGATATTAGTGTAGCGCCTTTTCATATAGGCAAGACGGCAGTACGGTATGAGTTATGGTATATAGTGAGGGAATGGGGAGAAGGGCATGGGTATACGTTTGCGAATAAGGGGAAAGCGGGGAAGAGCGGAACGGAGGGGGCTTTCCCTATCGCTCCTGGTAAGGACGAACCGGTAACGATGGTAAGCTGGCGGGATGTAGTGGTGTGGTGTAATGCATATAGCGAGATAACAGGGAAGGAAGAGGTGTATAGGGATAAGAATGATAATAGTGTATTAAAAGATTCGAGACAATTAGTAGAGACTTTAATAGATGAAACGAAGATAGGATATCATGACGGGTATAGATTACCAATGGGGACAGAATGGGAATATGCGGCGAGGGGAGGGGTACCGAGCAGCAGTGATCCGTGGGCATATCAATGTGCGGGGAGTAACACGGTAGATGATGTTTCTTGGTACAGTGGTAATTCAGGGAGCGATACACATCCTGTAGGGCAGAAGGCGGCGAATAGTGCAGGGCTGTATGATATGAGTGGTAATGTGTGGGAGTGGTGTTTTGAGTCTTTGAGCACGGTCCGTGTGGTAAGGGGCGGGAGTTGGTACACTGGTGCAACGTTCTCTTCGGTGGCCTATCATGCCTACTACGGCCCCGGCATCGTGCGTAACGATCTTGGGTTCCGGCCGGTCTGCCGCTGAGTCCCGCTCGCCCGTGCCCACTTAATAATAACCACAAAGGACACGAAGAAGAATAGGGTAGTAGGGTATTGGGTATTGGGTATTGGAGCGAGTGGATATCTGCTACCCTGACCCTTTGCCCCTTTGTGTTCCTTTCTGTCCTTCGTGGTGAAATTCTTCTTACTGTTTGTTGTGGGTCAAGAATAAAGCAAGGGTAGTATAGTTATGGGTATAGGGTAGGGGATGTCTGATATACTATACCCTCTACCCTGAACCCAAGAAGAAGGGTAGTAGGGGCTTGGGTATTGGGTATGGGAGTGATTAGACATCTTTACCTAATACCCGAAGCAAAGAGTTAAGGGCTTCGGGACGATACAGGCTTTCTGGTAAAATCTATACCCCAGACCCTATACCCCTCTACCCATAACCCTAAAGAAGGGTAATGGGGTTCTGGGTTTAGGGTAGGGTCTTTCTGGTAAAACCAATACCCAAGACCCTTTACCCAAAACCCTATTATGCATTTCTCACAATTTTTACCACTTATTCAAGCAAAAAAGAGTATTCCGGCTATAAATTTGCTATCCTCCTGTGAACGTGGTGTACAACGCGTGCACGGAAGACCACAAGAATTTTGCTCTTGTGGAATATTAATTTTGGGGAAGGCATTATGAATAACCTTAACTCTATTTTACTTGAAGGAAATCTGGTTCGGGATCCGCTGTTCCGTACCACGTCTAAAGGCACGGCGCTTTGTACATTTACAATAGCTTCCAATCGTTACTTCAGGCAGGACTCCGGCCTGGAAAAGGAAGTGAGCTATTTTGACATTGAATCATGGTCAAAGCTTGCCGAAAACTGTAAGAATCTGGGGCACAAAGGAAGAGGGGTGCGGGTGGTCGGCAGACTCAAGCAGGATCGATGGAGCGGAAATGACGGTAAAAATCATTCACGGGTAAGTATTGTGGCGGAACACATTGAATTCCGTCCTGATTTTAAGCACGGAGAAACAGGGGAAGCTGAAAGTTCCGGCAGGGATTTTGCTGCAAAACACATTACGGATTTTCCTGAAATTCCCCGGGCATCCGAGGATTTACCGCAAGCCGCCGCATTTTAAATGCGTCCTTGCCCGCCGCATATAAGGGAACGGCGGGCAAACGGACGTTTTGCGCTGGTTTTATGTGTGTATCGGACTCTTGTGTTTTTCGTGGTTTTCGATCACGGCAAACAGGGCAGTGCAGAGGCTTGCCGCGATAAGGGTGGCTATTGTCCACGCGAAAAGCTCGGCGGTTTCAAGGTTTGCTTTTGCATTTTGCAGCCCGCTTCCCAGGGAAAACAGGGGTTGTACGAGTACTTCGGCAGCCACGGTAACTTTCCATGAAAGCGAAAGCGAGGAGGCAAGGGCCGCTTTAATATAAGGGAGGATTTCAGGGATGTAAAGATACCGGAGTTTTTCTTTCCGCGTCATGTCAAATGCGTTAAAAAGCTCTAAAAACCCGGCATTGATATGACGCGCCGCCTGTCTGGTGTTCGCAGCCATCACCGGAAACACGACAAGGAAGGCGGTAAAAACCGGCGTAAGTTCCGCGCCAAGCCAGAGAAAGATGATCAGTATAATGGCCATAACCGGCGTTGCGGCGATAAAATTAAAAAACGGACGGATAAAAAAATCCAGACGCCGGTTAAGCGCGCTTAATAAACCAAGCGCAATTCCCGGAGGCACTGAAAAAAGCAGGGACAGGATTACCCGCGCAAAACTCGCGGCAAGCGCCGTTAAAAAGTGTTTTGTCGGTATAATCTGTATAAGTTTTTTACCGGTCTCCACAGGACCGGGTAAAATTATGGCACTGTTGAAGTATAGGGAAAGCAGCTCCCAGAGGAGGATAAAGATCGAGACGCCAAGAAGATACATGAATACAGCCTCATATTTTTTATTCATGATGCATGATTATTCATGGTAATAAAAATTATCATCCGGCAGACGATTCCCTATCGAAGCCGGATTATCCTCAAGGAACAGACCAAGTAATGTTTCGATTCCCGCCCGCGCTTCAAGTGCCGGAATATACACATAATTTGAGCGGGGTATTGCTTTTTCAATGATTGCAGCCTTTAAGCCGAAATTATGCTTTTCAACTAAAAGCGCGGCCTCATGGGGATTATGTTCCACCCAATTAATTGATGCCTCTATTTCTTTTAAAAGAGCTTTTATCGCACTTTGATTCTTTTGCGCGAAATCGGCGTTTACCACAAGTGCTGTCATCGGATAATTTGTTATCCGGGGATTTCCGCTTGCACCTGCCCATTCTTGCTGAATATCGCCGATAGATCGGATATTCTTATTCCCCGAAAGCGCCATTGTCGCGAAAGGTTCGGGAAGCAGGGCGTAATGTATTCTTCCTGCGATAAGTGATTGCGCTATTTCAGGGTAAGCAAGAGAAAAATTAAGCGAAACATTGTTTAATCCTTTTGCTCCCAGAATCCGTTTAAAGACAAATTCCGGCGTCGCGCCCTGTCCGGCGCAGGAGACTTCTTTTCCTTTTAAATCTTCAATGCTCCGGATGCTTTCGTCGTTTGTTAAAAGACTAACCATGCCTTCCCCGATAATCGCGGCAACCTGGATTTTTTTCCCGCTTGAGGCGATTTTCGCGGCAAGATTCACCGGCAGCACCCCGATTTGAACTTCTCCGGCTATAATCCGCGAAGCCATGATATCCGCTTGGGAGAGCAGATCAACACTCACTTTATACGCGGGAATCTCAGGCGGCTTGTCAAAAAGCCGGATAAGACCGACACCGGAAGGCCCTTTTATGACATAAACCTTCAGCGCCTGATCTTCGGCGAACAGCGTGACGCCGCTTGCAAACAGAAAAAATAAAAAGCAGTTTCGTAATGTTCTCATGCTTTGAGTATCTTCCAAAACGGGTGTCTTGGACAAGCATGAGACATTACAAACTCATTTCTTTTTTAGCTTTCCGGCGGCTAATTCGCTTTGCCTGTCTGTAAATAATTTGTGGTAAACACGGATTCAGGAACAGGAGCATCGTATTTCAAGATATTAACATTGATGGTCGTGGATGTTCCGGCGCTTATCGTTGTCATCTTGGAAACCCAAGGCGAGAGGCGTCCGTCAACGTCTTTTAATTGCAGTATCTCAAAGGTTTTAACAAGGCTGCCTTTTTTGTCGTATAACTCCATTTTGCCGCACACCTTTGTCGTTTTATCAATCCATGAGATCATTTTGCTGTACTGATACGATGAATCTTTCGGGATGGATTGGATAACATAACAGGGCGCATTGTTTAAGCTCTCTTCGCGCAGGAGCGTGTGCGTGTCTTTGTCTGCTTTGCGGTCTACCGATGAGATATCATCATAAGAGAGGTCTGTGCCCATAAAACTGCTCGATCCTTCCTGCGAGGCGATACGGCGGACTTTGTCCAGTGCCGGCAGGTATATCCAGCTGTCGTCCGGTCCGGTCTTGTTTGCCATAGTAAGAAATCGGGTGCCTGCAACACTTGCGGGGCTTTGAAAAACAATCACCACCCGGTTCCCGTTCGGGCCGTCTTTTGAATATTGATCGATTAAACGTTCCGATGTAGAGCCGCTTTTTGAGCTTATCACCATCTGTGAACGTGTCGAAATGGTCGTGTAAGTCAGCCGATTACGCGATGAGTCAATAATCGAAGCCGCGTCCTGTGAATAACAAACGCCGCAAAGAATAATTCCGGCGGCAAGCGCCGTTATATATTTTTTCATAAATATACTCCTTGTATTTTTCTTTTAATTTTTCTATTTTCACCTTTAAAAAGCAAGTAGGGTAAAAGAGTACGGAGAAACAGTGTTTTACGAAATCATCTACTTTCCGGGATTATTTTTAAATACCCCCTTGTTTTATTGGAAAAACCTGCTTATAATATGATCATTAAAGGGTATAAAGGTCTAAGCTTGCGGTAAATGTTTTACGCTTGATGTCCCCTGCCCAAATCCTATATCAACTATCGGAGGTATATCATGGCGGAACAAATTGATTTTCCGGAGGAACTCATCTCGTTTATCAACGAATGGAAGGTGAAACCCGGAAGTCTGATTATGATTTTGCATAAAACACAGGAAACTTTCGGTTATATTTCTCGTCCCGCTGCGGAAAAAATCTCCGTACTAACTAAAATCCCTTTGGCAAGAATCTATGGTGTTGTAAGCTTTTATCATTTTTTTAAAACAACGCAGCCCGGTAAGCACAAAATTTCCGTGTGTCTGGGTACCGCCTGTTATCTGAAAGGAGGCGGTGATGTTCTTGAAGAAGCCCGAAAACTCCTTAAACTGGCCCCGGGCGCAGTTACCGAAGATGGCCTTTTCTCCATTGATGAAGTCCGTTGTGTCGGCTGTTGCGGCTTAGCCCCTGTTATGACCGTAGACAACGAGACCTACGGAAAAATTACCAAGGATAAGCTGCCCGAAATTTTCGCAAATTACACCTGATATTTTGTCTTTGTCCAAACAAAAATAATTCAAGTAAAACTATTTAAGGAGAAAAATATGCCGAAATTGACTTTGGATTCTCTGCGTGCCTTGCGGGAAGAGAAGACAAAAGCGTTTAGAAATGTTCCGGGCTGTACCCACTATATCCTTACCTGTGCAGGAACAGCCTGTCATTCAAATAAAGGCGATGAAATCTATAAAAATTTAATTGCCGAGGCTGAAAAACAGGGTGTAGGCAGTGCCGTGCAAGTTGTAAAGACCGGTTGTTTCGGTTTTTGTGAAAAAGGCCCCATTGTCAAGGTTCTTCCTGAAAACAATTTTTATGTTGAAGTAAGTCCCGAAGACGCAGCCGAAATAATTTCTGTCAATGTAAAACAGGGAAAAGAACTTGAACGCCTTACGTATAAAAATCCTGACGGAAGTCCTGCACCGAAATCCGGTTCCGCGCTCAGCGATCTGCCGCCCATAGGTTTTTATCAAAAGCAGATACGCGTTGTTCTCAGGAACTGCGGGGTCATCAACCCTGAAGATATCAATGAATATCTTGCCCATAGCGGTTATGTAAGTCTTGAAAAAGCCCTTTTTCAGTGGAAACCCGAAGATATTATTGATGAGCTTAAAATCTCCGGTCTGCGCGGACGCGGAGGGGCCGGTTTCCCCACATGGATGAAGTGGGATACCACAAGAAAAGCAAAAAACGATCAGAAATATGTTGTTTGTAATGCAGATGAGGGAGATCCGGGTGCCTACATGGATAGATCGACGATTGAGGGCGATCCCCATTCGGTCATTGAAGCTATGACGATCTGCGGTAAGACCATCGGCGCAAATCAGGGTTTTGTCTATATCCGTGCAGAGTATCCGTTGGCCGTTCACCGCCTTGAGCTGGCCCTGTTGCAGGCAAAAGAGCTAGGCCTCCTGGGTAAAGATATACTGGGATCGGGCTTTGATTTTGATATTGAAATCAGGCTTGGTGCAGGTGCTTTTGTCTGCGGCGAGGAAACCGCTCTCCTTCGCTCACTTGAAGGACAACGTGGTATGCCGACACCAAAGCCGCCTTTTCCGGCAATATCCGGTCTTTGGGGAAAGCCGACGGTTATCAATAATGTTGAAACATACGCGAATATTCCTGCTATTCTTGTCAAAGGCGGTGAATGGTTCGCTTCAATGGGTACTGAAAAATCCAAAGGTACGAAAGTTTTCGCTCTTACCGGAAAAGTTCAGAACTCAGGTCTTGTCGAAGTCCCGATGGGAACTACTCTCCGTGAAATTATTTTTGAAATCGGCGGTGGTATCAAGAACGGGAGAGCATTTAAAGGAGTTCAGACAGGCGGGCCTTCAGGAGGTATTCTCACCGAAGCAGACCTTGATACGCCTATCGACTACGAGGGCCTTGCAAAAATGGGCTCAATGATGGGATCAGGGGGCATGATCGTTATGGATGAAGACGACTGCGCCGTTGACGTTGCCCGTTTTTACATGGAGTTCTGTGTTGACGAAAGCTGCGGAAAGTGTTCTCCCTGCCGTATCGGTACAAGTCAGATACTCGCAATCCTCGACAAGATTGCCGGCGGCAGCGGAGAGGAAGCTGACCTCGAAAAACTGGAAATTATCGGCAGAGCAATGCAAAAGGCCTCACTCTGCGCACTCGGCGGAACAGCATCAAACCCGACGTTGTCTACCATCAAGAATTTCCGTGCGGAGTATATTGAACATATATACGGGCATAAATGCCGCGCCGGTAAGTGTAAAAAACTTGCCCGTTTTGATATTGATCGTGAGCTTTGTATTGCTTGTGGTCTGTGCGCTAAAAAATGTCCGGTTCACGCGATTAGCCCTGTTGAAGACTGGGTGCCGCCGGCTGACGGCAAAAAAAAGCGGGCGCCTCTCTTTATTGATCAGGCTAAGTGTATTAAGTGCGCCGAATGTTTCAATAACTGCAAGTTTGGCGCGGTTGTCCGCAAATAGTTTCTTAAGGAAATTGAAGGAGAAAAGGCATGGTAAATTTAAAGATAAACGGCACCCCTATTCAGGTGGAAGACGGAACTTCCATTGTGGAAGCCGCGAAAAAAGTGAATATCAAAATTCCGACACTCTGTTATAACCCTGATCTTCCGCCTTGGGCATCTTGTGGAATCTGTATTGTGCGGACAGCCGGACCGGGTTCTCCCCGTATGGCGCGGGCCTGCGCCACCATCTGTGCGGAAGGTATGGATATCGTAACCCACGATGCCCAGTTAATCAGTGTACGCCGCACGGTGCTTGAGCTGATTCTAAGCAATCATCCGAACGATTGTTTGAAATGTCCGCGTAACGGGTCTTGCGAACTTCAGACCCTTGCCGCTGAATTCGGTATCCGTGAAGTTCCTTTTTCTAAAATTCGGAACAATCTCCCCATTGACAACTCGAATCCGTCAATTGTGTTGAACCCCGAAAAATGTATACGCTGCGGACGCTGTGTCAAAGTTTGCCAGTCCGTGCAGAATGTATGGGCAATTGAATTCCTCGGACGGGGTATCAAAGGCCGTATCGCCAGCGCCGCGGATGTACCGCTCGGCGATTCTCCCTGTATCAAATGCGGGCAGTGCGCAGCGCATTGTCCGGTCGGTGCCATCTACGAAAG
>JAITXS010000149.1 GCA_031284645.1 Spirochaetaceae bacterium
AAAAAATCACGGTTATTTACAGCAGTCATCTTCACTTTAAAACAATACAGGCTGATTATTCGGTTTTTGACGAACACAGAGAGTTGTCACAACCATATTATTTTTCTTTGGGCAGCCTTTCCAAACGGAAAAACATACGCTGGATACTTGAGTATGCTGCATCCCACCCCAAAGAACTGTTTGCCCTTTCCGGAGCTGCTTTACCCACCGTTCACGTGGACGAATTAAACGCCCCACATGGACTTAAAAATATCATTCTGCTGGGCTACCTCGACGACGGCAAAGTAAAAGCCCTTATGGAAAAATGCAAGGCTTTTATCCTGCCCTCTTACTACGAAGGCTTCGGCTTAACCCCGCTTGAAGCCCTTTCCTGCGGAGCGAAAATCATCATCGCCAATGCCGCCAGCCTCCCTGAGATTTACGGTAATACCGCCCATTATATCGACCCTTTTAACACTACTGTTGATTTAGATGCCCTCCTTAAAGAGCCTGTCCAGTCCCCGCAGGCCATACTCCAAAAATACTCCTATGACACATCGGCCCAAATGGTATATAATCTTATTCAGGAGACAGAATATGCTGATACGCTCTAAAGCACCGCTGCGCCTCGGGCTTGCCGGAGGCGGCACCGACATTGCGGCCTATTACAATTTGTTCGGCGGTTTTGTTTTAAACGCGACTATTGATATGTACGCGCACTGCACCATAGAACCGTCAAATAACGGTAAAATCATATTTAATGCGGCGGATCTTGATACGAGCGAAGAATATGAGGCATCTCCCTCCCTTCCCCGATCAGAGGCGCTGTGTCTGCATACCGGCATATACAACCGGATTATCGCCGACTTCTGCAAGAACAAGCCGCTTTCATTTAAGATGACCACCTATTCCGATGCACCCGCAGGTTCCGGCTTAGGCTCTTCGTCCACTATGGTCGTGGCGATTTTAAAAGCGTTTACCGAATGGCTTAATCTGCCGCTCGGTGAGTATGATATCGCTTCTTTGGCGTATAAAATTGAGCGGGAAGATTTAAACTTGGCCGGAGGGAAACAGGACCAATATGCGGCGACTTTCGGCGGTTTTAATTTTATGGAATTTGATAAAAATGAAAAAGTAATCGTAAACCCGCTGCGCTTAAAACGCTGGATACGCAATGAGCTTGAGGCTTCCCTTATTCTTTATTATACAGGTCTATCCCGTGAAAGCGCGAATATCATTAAAAATCAAATTGAAAACACAAAACAGCACAACACAAAAAGCATGGAAAATATGCATGAGTTAAAAAGGCAGGCTGTTATTATGAAAGAAGCGCTTTTAAAAGGCGATTTTAGCGCTTTCTCCGATTGCCTTTTAAAAGGCTGGCAGGCGAAGAAAAATACTGCACAGGCGATTTCAAGCAATTTTTTAGATGATTTATACCAATACGCCCTTGATGCAGGCGCGAAATCAGCAAAAATATCCGGTGCCGGCGGCGGAGGTTTTATGATGATCTATTGCGATCCCTGTGATAAAATAAAAGTGTTGAATGCGTTAAAAAAGAAAGAAGGACGCGCGCAAACGACAAGCTTTACCGAAACAGGAACACAATCATGGACTATTTACAACACTTAATTGAACGCTATCCGAAACTGGAAACTGCCAAGAGCAGTATAGATGCGGCCTACCGAGTACTTGTTCATGCCTATGAAAGCCGCCGCAAGCTGCTTGTCGCGGGAAACGGAGGAAGCGCTGCGGACAGCGAACATCTTGTCGGCGAGCTTATGAAGGGTTTTGTCCGTCCGAGGCCGCCAAAGCGTGAATTTTTGGACTCTTTGAACAGAGTTGCTCAAAACGAATCAGATCATGCGGCAGCTGCGTTTATCGCGGACAATGTACAGGGCACGCTTGCGGCTATCGCACTTACTAACCACAGTGCGCTCAGCACTGCCTGTTTAAACGATATGGACGGAAAGATTATCTTCGCACAGCAAGTCTATGGCTACGGAGAGAGCGGTGATGTTTTCCTCGGCATATCCACATCGGGAAACGCGAAAAATGTGTATTATGCCGCCATTACGGCAAAAGCAAAAGGCTTAAAAACCATCGCGCTCTCCGGAGGCACCGGCGGCCTTCTTGCCGCCGTCTCGGATATTTCAATTATAGTTCCCGAAAAGGAAACCTATAAAGTTCAGGAATTACACCTGCCGGTCTATCACACACTGGCCCTTATGTTGGAGGAACACTTTTTTTCATGAAAACCGTGATTATGGCAGGGGGCAAAGGAACGCGGATTGCATCTGTTGCCCGAGACATTCCAAAACCCATGATAAAATTGTGGGATAAACCGATACTTGAATATCAAATTGAATCGCTTAAAAGAAGCGGCCTTGATGATATCATTATTGTGATAGGTCATCTCGGACATATCATAAAAGATTATTTTGGTGATGGTAAAAAATTCGGCTGCTCTATCTCGTATTACGAGGAAGAATCTCCTTTAGGCACTGCAGGTGCTCTTTATAAAATAAAAGATGATCTTGGCGAAGATTTTATCCTGCTCTGCGGCGATATTATTTTTGATATTGATTTTAAGCGCTTTATTGAATTTCATCGGGAGAAAAAAGCACTTGCTGCCCTTGTCGCTCATCCGAACAGTCATCCCTATGATAGTTCGCTTTTTGTTGTTGATAAAGACATGAGGATCACACAATGGTTACACAAAGAAGACCCAAGGACTTACTATAAAAATCTGGTCAACGCAGGTCTTCATATAATCAATAAAAAATTATTGGATGATATAAGGCCGCAAACCGAAAAAGTTGATTTAGACCGGGATTTATTAAAAGCCGCCCTGCCCTCGGGCCGTATTTTTGCGTACCGAACGCCCGAATACGCCAAGGACATGGGCACTCCTGAACGTTACGATGAAGTTCTTGATGATATAAAAAACGGCCTTGTTCAAGCGCGTAATTTATCTCAGCCTCAGAGCGCTATTTTTCTTGACCGGGACGGAACCATCAATAAATCTGCGGGCTTTGTGCATAAACTTGAAGATTTTATCCTGCTCCCCGGCGCAAGCGAGGCAATCAAAAAAATAAACAACTCGCGCTTTCTTGCTATTGTTATTACGAATCAGCCGGTTATAGCGCGGGGAGAGCTTGATATAAGGGGTCTTGAAGAAATCCACAATAAAATGGAAACGCTGCTTGGAGAAGGCGGCGCGTATCTTAACGATATTTTTTACTGTCCGCATCATCCTGATAAAGGCTTTGCCGGTGAAAGAATCGAATACAAGATAGACTGTGCCTGCAGAAAACCAAAGCCCGGTATGCTTTTACAGGCAGCGGAAAAATACAACATCAATCTTGGAGAGTCATGGATGGTCGGGGATTCAGAGCAGGATTGTGCGGCCGGACGTGCCGCAGGATGTAAAACCGCCTATATCGGCGATTCCTGCGGTACAAGCGGTGCCGATATGAGCGTTCCAAGTCTCTTTGCATTTACCGCTGCCCTGTTCGGGAAGTGACGAAAGAAAATGAAAGTAGCAATTGTCCATTACTGGCTTGTTAATATGCGCGGCGGAGAGAAAATGCTCTCTGCCCTGCTTGAAATCTTTCCCGAGGCCGATATATACACTCATGTCTATAATCCGCTCTCGGTATCTCCGCTCATCAATAAACATAAAATAACAAGTTCTTTTATTAACCGCCTTCCTTTCGCAAAAAAGCTGTATCCAATTTATATGCCGCTTATGCCGGCCGCTCTGAATGATTTTAATTTGCAAGAATATGATTTGATTATTTCAAGCGAAGCAGGCCCGGCAAAAGGTGTCATTCCCGCCCCCGATGCCTATCATCTTTGTTACTGCCATACGCCGATGCGTTATGTCTGGGACTTGTACCATGAATACTTTAAGAATGCCCCGCCTCTGCAAAAATTTTTTATGAAACGCCTTGTCCCCTCTCTTCGTGTCTGGGATATCACTTCGTCTTATCTCGTTGACCGCTTTATCACCAATTCAAACTGGACAGCGAAAAGAATACTGCGTTACTATAACAGAAAAGCTGATGTTGTATTCGGCCCCGCTGATGTTGAAAAATATTTTTGTGTGCAAAGAAATATAAAAGACTACTATCTTTTTTTCGGACAGCTTACCGATAACAAAAAAGTTGATATCGCGATTGAGGCCTGTATCAGCATAAAAAGAAAATTGATTATTGCAGGCGGCGGCGCAAAAAAAAAGCTGATGGAAAAATATAAAAAATCACCTTTTATAGAATTTGCCGGAAGAATCAGTGATGAGCGTTTGATTTCCTGTTTTGCAGAAGCCAAAGCCCTGCTTTTCCCGGGCATTGAGGATATGGGCCTTGTCCCGATTGAGGCAAACGCAGCCGGATGCCCTGTTATCGCGTACCGGAAAGGCGGCGTCCTTGATACGATAAAAGAAAATAGTACCGGAATTTTTTTTGACCGGCAGACAAGTGAATCCCTTTCCGCCGCAATATTGGATTTTGAACACATTGAGCAGAATTTTCAAAACAGGGAAGTCTTTACTCAATGGACAAAACAATTTTCAAAAGAACTCTTTATTGAACGAGTTAAAAAAATCATTAGCGAAAGAAAGCGGATATAAAGCGCTGCGCATTTAAATCCGAAATCCTCTATCAGATCGCGTTATTCCTGATGATAATAATAAGACATAAAGCGCCATGCACTGTACCACCTATAAAGAGAGTGTGAAACATATAAGATCTGGAAATCTCCTGGAAGATTTAGAAGATATTAAAAGAATGTATTCCGGTCTCCCGCGCAGGGAAGGTGCGCGGGAAGAGGGTGGTGAGCTGCGAAGCTGCAATATACCCTACCCTGCCGCGCCCTCTTATATGCCGGAAGCATTACGGCCGCGCGAGCGGCTTTGCCGTGAGGGACAGGAAGCGCTCTCCGACAGGGAACTGCTCGCCATGCTTCTTAATACCGGTGTTAAAGGGAAAAACGTTATGGTTCTTGCCGGAGAGCTGCTTGAAAAAATTGATAACGAAAAACGCATACCAACCCTTGAAGATCTCTGTAAACTTACCGGACTTGGACGCTCAAAAGCCTGCTCAATTATTGCTATGCTTGAGTTTGGCAGACGGCGCTGGGGAACACGGGGTGTCCGCATACGTTACCCCGCAGAAATATTTCAGCTTATCCGTCATTATGCGGACTATCCTCAAGAACGTTTTATAAGCTTGTCCATGAACGGGGCTCATGAAATTATCGCCACGCGGATTGTTACCGTTGGTTTAGTGAATAAAACGATTGTGCATCCCCGCGAGGTCTTTGCCGATATAATCGGGGACAGGGCAAGCGCGTTATGTGTTGCTCACAATCACCCTTCAGGCGCCGTAAAACCCTCTCACGAAGATGATGAGGTAACGGAACGTTTAAAAGACGCATCCGAAATTCTTGGCATACACTTCCTTGATCATATTATATTTACCTGCACTGATTTTTTTAGTTACAGCCATGAAAAACGCCTGTAGTCCCTCAAGGCAATTCCGGAGCGTACATTTCCTGATTTTTATAAGATCAATGCTTGTATACGAATCTATAAAAATGCTGACAATCATTAAACAAAAAAAATAGTGTTTCATTGCTTGCAAGGTAGTTCATGTTGTAAGTGTATGTAATATATAGAGACTTA
>JAITXS010000197.1 GCA_031284645.1 Spirochaetaceae bacterium
CCTTTATCACCCGAAAGACCTTCAATCCCGTCCAACTGCAAAAAATACGTGCTTGCCATAATTTACCTCCTACAGCAATTCTTTTTTTATTTATACTTAAAGTATATACCACTTTGGCCACTTGTCAAGAAAAATATTTCGACTTTTCAGCCATAAATATTGAAGTATGCAAATTTTTCTAATTAAAGCACTAAATATGCTATGGTACAGCATATGATCGACTCAGTACTTCTTTTTCTCTTTTCGTGCCTTGACCATCTTTGCTCCTTTGGTATGCTCCTTTCTGCCCTTGTGTAAACCAGCTGTTTTTGAAAGAATGGGGACATGGCTCGAGCTTCACTTTTACGCTCCGGATCCGCACTTTCCCTTTTAACCTTAGTTTCACGGGTATTAGGGCTTTTTCGGGAAATGACCAAAGCGGCTTTGCTTGGTACCGGTGCTCTTTCAGATGCGTTTTCCGTTGCGTTTATGCTGCCGAACCTTTTTCGAAGGCTTTTTGCCGAAGGCTCGATAGCTGTTGCTTTTATACCGACATTTAAAGAATATCTGCTGGATGATCATCATAGTGAAATAAAAGAATTTCTCTGCTGTTTTTGGACATTCCTCTCGTTTTTTGTGTCAATTGCCGTTGCGCTTGGCATTGCCCTCGCACCGTTTATCGTGCCGGTATTCGGTATTGACGCCCTGGATGAGACCGTACTTTTAACCCGGGTTATGTTCCCGTTTTTGCTCTTTATTTCTGTCGCGGCGTTTTTTCAGGGAATATTAAACAGTATCCATGTATTTGTTCCCTCCGCTTTAGCACCTATTATCTTAAATGTCGTTACGATAGCCGCTTCATGGCTTTTAAGCCCGTACACAAAAAATCCGGCACGCGCAATGGCAATCGGTATTTTTATAGGCGGATTCCTCGAAGCGGCAATTCAATTGCCTTTTATTCTGAAAAAAGGGTTTTCATTTTCATGGGTTCCGCTGATACGAGCAATCCGCAGCCCGGGAACAAAAAAAGTACTCCGTTTGATAGGCCCCACGATTATCGGAATGGCGGCGTACCAGTTAAATGATGTCGTCTCAACAGCGCTTGCAGGCGGCGCAGGAAACGGCGTTGTCTCAAGCCTGCAATATTCTCTACGTTTACAAGAGTTAATATTAGGCGTTTTTGCCGTGTCTCTGGGAACCGTCCTTTTACCTGATCTTGCGGAAAAAGCAAAAACACAACACTGGGAGGAATACAACAAACGGCTCTCCGATGCTGTCTCGATCATAGCCCTGATAACCATACCACTGGTTTTTTTTGCCTTAGCCGCAGGCGAATCACTTATCCGCCTACTCTTTCAAAGCAGAGAATTTGACGAGCAATCCGTGGCGCTCACCCTGTCGGCTTTTACTTTTCATATAAGCGGACTGTTTTTTATCGCCGTAAACAGAATACTTGCCCCTGCCTTCTACGCGCAAAGCGATTCAGTTTCACCGACCCTCGCCGGCCTGATTTCTTTTGCCGTAAACATATTGCTTGCCTTTGCCCTTGTCGGCCCCATGAAAGGCGGAGGTATCGCACTGGCCCTTTCTATTGCCGGATTTGTTAATACGATGTTCCTGTTTTTGTTTTTTAGAAAAAATAAAAACATTAGGCTCAAGCCTCTTTTACACAATTCAAGTTTATATGTGATAAAAATTATTATGATTTCAATAGCCGCGATGTGCCCGCTTCTCTTTATATCGCCGTTTACCCGCCGGTTTATCTCGTCTTTTAATATCAGCAACCGGCTCTGGACTCAGGCTGTCCCGCTTACCGTCCATTTTTTGATATTTGCGGCCATAGCTCTTTTCTTGTTGATTCTGACACGGGATAAGTATATAAAAACAATTTTTGCGCTTTTTAAAAAAGACAAAAAAACAAAACAGGCGTAAAAAGAGAGTAAATTTCCCCGATAGTGCCTTTGCATATTGAATTTAAACACCCTTCGTTTTAGAATTAACATAATGAACAATAATCTTCCGCAAGGGAATCCCGACGGATTAAATAAAAATTTTAAACCAAATTACGGACTTCTCTTTTTTTTAGTCGCGCTTGCGGCGCTTGGATTTTTTTATATGCGCTCGGCTTCCGCATCGTTTGTCTCCGTTGCATACACTGATTTTATCAATTTACTGAATGATGAAAGCAGAAAACCTGTTACGGTTACTATCGTCAATAATGAAAAAATCGAATGGAGGGACAGGGGAGCACAAGGCACGGAAGTCCACCAAACAATCATTCCGTACAATGATCCGGCGCTCTTACCTTTGCTTGAGGAAAAAGGCATTCGTGTTGTCGGGGCGGAAGCTCAGATCAGCTGGCTGCGGCTTGTCCTCGAGATTTTACCCTGGCTCATCGGTTTTTGTTTTGTTATCATGATTATCCGCAGTATGCAGGCAAACGCACCCGGAGGTCGTGGCTTCAACTTCGGAAAGAGCCGTGCCAAACGTTATGACGGACAAGGGAAAAAGATTACTTTTGCCGATGTCGCGGGACAAAACGAAGCAAAAACGGAGCTGCAAGAGGTCGTGAGTTTTCTCAAAGACCCGGATAAATTTACAAAAATGGGAGCAAAAATCCCGAAGGGAGTCCTCCTTGTGGGTATGCCCGGCACGGGCAAAACACTCATGGCCCGCGCCGTTGCCGGAGAGGCAGGCGTTGACTACTTCCATATGTCAGGCTCTGATTTTGTCGAGATGTTTGTCGGTGTGGGAGCAAGCCGCGTCCGCGATCTTTTTGAACAGGGACGCAAACACAGCCCCTGTATCATTTTTATTGACGAACTTGACGCAGTCGGACGGGTGCGCGGAGCGGGCTATGGCGGCGGGCATGATGAACGGGAGCAGACGCTTAATCAGATGCTTGTTGAAATGGATGGCTTTGACTCAAAAGAAGGCATCATCATTCTTGCCGCCACAAACCGTCCCGATGTACTTGATCCGGCCTTACTCCGCCCGGGGCGTTTTGACAGACAGGTTGTTATCGCGATGCCGGACATTAACGAACGCAAGGCAATTTTAACAATCCACAGTAAAAAAGTAAAAATCGCGGAAGACGTAGACCTTTCCCGTGTCGCACGGGCTACACCCGGAATGAGCGGTGCAGACCTCGCGAATCTTGTCAACGAATCGGCACTTCTTGCGGCTCGAAAAGACAAAAAAAGTGTTGAAATGACCGATTTTGAGGACGCGCGGGATAAGATTCTGATGGGTGTTGCCCGAACAACGCTTGCAATATCCGAAAAAGAGCGGAAGATGACGGCTGTCCACGAAGCCGGACACGCTTTATTGCACTATTTTCTGCCGAATTCGGATCCCCTGCACAAGGTTACGATTATTCCCCACGGACGCGCCCTTGGAATGGCGATCTCCTTGCCGGAAGAGGATAGTTTCAGCAGGACAAAGGGCTGGATTGAAGATAGAATTTCAATCTGCTATGGCGGTTGGCTTGCCGAAAAGCTTATTTACAATGAGACAACAACAGGAACCCAGCAGGATTTGGCGCAGGCTACCGAAATGGCACGGAATATGGTCTGTGAATGGGGTATGTCCGATGAAATAGGCCCCATCACCTTCGGACAGGAAGATAAGCCTATTTTTATCGGCAAAGAAATTGCGCGGCATAAAGATTATTCCGAGGAAACATCCCGCCACATTGACGGGGCAATAAAACGAGTTCTTGACGAAGCACGGGAGCGTGCAGGAAATATCCTTACCACACACCGGCAGAAGTTGGAAAAACTCTCCGATACGCTTTTTGAACGGGAGACACTCATTGATAATGAGGTAAGACGTATTTTAGACTTGCCGGAACGGGAAGACAAGCTGGCAATGACCAAGGCATAAAACGAACGGGAAAACGGTAATTCTCATTAATACCAGTGAGAATTACCGGCAACCGATAATTTTTGTTTAAAAATCACCCTATATCGTTTCCGCCTGCCGGTTTTATCACGTCCTGTGATACCGAAATATCTGCTTCCTCAAAACGGCGGATAATTTCAAGGTTCACTTTATTTATCGTCTCCCAGTAATCCTCATCTTTTGCGACAAAAAAGACAAAAGTTATTTTATAGAGCCCGTAATTAACTGTGGAAAGGGAAGCGATAGAGGGAGCGCCAAGCTTTAAGCCCTCCGGACGCACGTTCTTTAAAATTAAAACAGCCTTTTTTATTTTTTCATATCCGTTTGAGGCGCGAACATTGATTATCTCCACGATTTTTGTATGCGGCTCCGAGCTGACATTCTGAATTGGGTAGCGCGTAAAAAAACTGTTCGGAATGGTAATTATACGGTTATCAAGCGTTTGAATTCGGCTTATTCTAAGTCCCATATCAATCACCCTGCCATCAAAGATAGTGTCTGTCGAGTCTATGATTTTGATGCGGTCGTTCAGATGAAAAGGTTTGTCTATAAAAACGCTGATTGAACCAAAGACATTCTCAAGAGTCGCTTTGGAGGCAAGCGCGATTGCGGCACCACCGATACCAAGCCCCGCAAGGATTGTGTTAATATTGTAGCCAAGAGTGTTGACAATTAATAAGGCGGGAATCATACACATTATAATCGTTACAAAATTTTGTATAAGCTTCCTGAGCTCAATTTGGGTAAGAGCGACATTACCCCTCTCGGTAATCTCTCCGGCTCTGCTGTCCGGCGAAACAGGCAGGGCGTAAACACAGCGCCTTATAACTGTATTGATAAGTTTAGCCGCTATCCTAAAGATAAGAATGATGAATATACAGGTAAGGATTTTATCTTCCCATAGTTCAAATTCATGGCTAAAGGTCAATTGCTCGGATCCCAAAAAAATACCGGCAAGAACAAAAAGAAAGACAAGCGGCAGGCGGATCTGGGTGAATATCCTGTTTTTCACCGTATCACATTCAGCTTCTGCGGCGTTCTCTTTAGATACCGGAGTTTTTAAGAAACCTTCCAGAATTTTTTTTGAAATGGCTGCGGCGATCATCCCGATAATAAACCCGCCGGTAATAAACACAAGTGCGACAAGCCATTGCTTTACCGGATTATTTAAAAACATGATACCTGATAGTTTGTGTATAGCGTCCATAACAGGCTTATTATAAACAAAATCCCGCGATTAAGAAAGACACTCAGCAATTCTCCGCCAATTCGTGTTTTAAAACACATTGCTTAAAACGAGTTCGGGGGCTGATCTGTACTCAAAACAGAAGTCCTTTCCATACAAGAAAATCAGTCTTGGCGCTGCCGCCATAGATCTTCAATTTGTTTTTCTTCTTCGGTTAAAGCTTCTTTTCGGTAGTGTGTAAAGCGGCGTTCTTTAAGGTCTTCCATGCTTTTTA
>JAITXS010000044.1 GCA_031284645.1 Spirochaetaceae bacterium
CAGTTAGTTTGGCATGACATGACGTTACTATGCACGCAAAGTCTTGAAGTCAATGATAAATTATATTATACATAAATATAGTATGGCAAAAGATGAGCTGTGAATTGTATCCCTATATACACGAACAGAGCGGATAAGACAAGGAAGAATGAGATGGAAAAACTAAGCGATTACTTTTCTTCTTTTGGCAAACAAGTGACAACAATAATAGGCTCAGGAGGGAAGACATCATTATTGTGGAAACTTGCCGAAAGTAAGAGGGAGTATAAAACGCTTGTAACAACAACGACTCATATAAGATGTCCGCGCAGATCTGAAAACTGTTATGACTATTTTTTTGACACAAAAAGTTTTTGTCATAGTGCAATGAATGATGTAAAAATTGGTATTACACTTGCCGCTGATATATGCGATGATGCAGAAACGGGGAAATTGAAATCGCTGCCGATTGATACACTTGAGCATATTGTTCCCTTATATGATTATGTTTTTATAGAAGGTGATGGTTCCCGTCTTCTTCCTGTTAAGGCATGGGCGGATCATGAGCCGGTCGTTATAAAATCCACCGGCATCACCGCAGGTCTTCTCCCGCTTTGGCCGCTGGGGAAACCCATAAACGCTGCCATAGTTCATCGTCTTCCGCTTTTTCTTGCACTTACCGGAGCCAGGGAAGGTGATGAGCTTAGTTTAAAACATCTGGTTAAAGTTATCACCGGTAACAATGGGTACCCTGGTCTTTTTAAAAAAGCGCAGGGGAAAAAGATTTTATTTTTTAATCAGGTTGAAGACGAGAAAACAGTGGAGACGGTGAAAGAGCTTGTGCACATGCTACCAAAAGATTTTACCGATACTTTATCCGGTATTATCGCCGGAAGCATTCATTCGGACAGGATCAATTTTTTCTTGTAATGCGGGATAGATCCTTTAAAAAATATGGGCTGTAAAGCTTTTGCTTTACAGCCCATGATCCGACGCTTAAGTTTCCTTATGCGTTAGCCAGCTGATCGAAGGACGCTTCGATTGCTCCGTCTTTGCTTCCGTCTGCCTTGATCGGGACGACTTTCCATGTGATCTTTCCGGCCACAAGTGAGACTTTCTCTACAGGCTGCCTTGACAGATCGTCTTTCCCGTCAACCGAAATGGTTTCAACTTCCGCTTTCGCTACGCGGCAATTCTCAAGAACGACCTCGTATACCGGCACCTGTGCACCGGCTACTACGCGGCTGTACTGAAAGGTCGCCTTGCCGATCTTCTGTCCTGTTACACAGTAGCTCTGAAGTTTCGGTGTTGCTTTGTCTACCGCATGAACAAATTCAAACGGTGTAAACTGTCCGCGCCCGGATACATCTCCTGAACGTTCAATCGATGTGTTCTGCTTTGATCCGTGTTGAAAGGAAATAACTTCGATCCATTTTTCGTGACCCTTATCACCGGAAAGGCCTTCGATTCCATCCAACTGTAAAAAATACGTACTTGCCATAATTTGCCTCCTAAAAGCAATTCTTTTTTTGTTTATATTTATAGTATATACCACTTTAGCCACTTGTCAAGAAATTTTTTTATTGTTTTTTTATATTTTTTCAAACGGGCTGTTTCCCAAGCAATGTATAACGCTGCTATATACACAGGTCATCTTATCTTTTGGTAGATGTATATAAGGCGGCAATGATCAACGAGAAAGAGAGCGCAGGTTAAAATCAGCTTGTAAGGCAAGCTCGTGGTAGAGTTTCGCGGAAAGCTCAAGGTAACGCTCCAACGGTTTTTCCGCCGGTGTTTCTAATGCCGCTTCAAGTTTTTCTATATGCGGCATAAGAAAACCAGCAATGTCTTTGACTCTGCTGCCGGTGAGGTAGGCATTTGCTTTACCAATCTCACGAAGCACCGCTTCCTGGTTTTCTGTTTTTCCTTGCTTTTTCATGGCGTTTTCCGTCGCGAGCGCTGCGTTACGGGAAACAGTATAAAATTCTTCCAAACCCGAAAGAAGGCTCTTCTTTGCTTCACGGAAAACCTGTGTCCGTTTTTCCTTTGCACCTGCGTTTTCCCAGTCTGCATAAATTGCGGAAAAAACATCTTCCAGGCGTTTATTTACTTCCTTTCGGCGTTTTGGTAAACTCAAAAGGTCTTCAATCGCGGCGAGTTTAAAACCCTTAATCGCCAGACCTTCATCAGAAAGTGAAAAAACACGGGGAAGAGCGCCTTCTGCCCGGCTTTCAAACCAACGTGCGTATAGTGAAAGCCGCTTGTCGGTAAATACCATATCACCTGAGCTTGCAGGGGCAAGGAAGGGCTGGGCGTCATGAAGCGCTTGAAAAGAAAGTGTTTGGGCAGGGAGAAATCGATCTTGAGTGCTTAAAGCGCGTTCTTCAAAAAGAGCGCCTTTAAAATGGGTTTTGAGATGGGGAAAGGCAAGATCAAGCCCCGCGACAAAGAGCGGAGAGGACAGGGGATCGGACAAGAGGCTCCGCGCAAAATCCCATGCTGTTGTCGCAACGGATCCGCCTGCTCCAAGGGCCCCTTTGATACCGATACGCTCTTCGATAAAACGCCCGATTGGGAAAAAAGAGGAACCAAGAAATATGGGATGTGAACTCCTGCTTACGCGTACTGTTGAGGGATAGACCGAAGATTCCGCGATAAGGCAGGTTTTTGAGAGATCGGCACGGTCAAGATGGCGGGTATTCCAGTATTGGGGATCAACCGACACGGTAAAATCAGGATGGATACCGGATCTTTCAAGGAAACGGATCGATGTATCGACTGCGATGATAAGACAGCGTTCATGAATTTCCGGCAAATAGGGCTTTATCTTGTCCAGTGAGGGGCCTGCGGCAGCAACAAAAAGGGGAAAGTCAAATTGTCCGGCGAGCAGGGCTGCGCCGGGGAGATCTCTTATCGCATCGAGGTTTGTGCCAAGATTGCGTACCCATCGTTTCCCGAAACGGCGGAGTGTTGCCTCGTTTATCTCATCTTTGTTTTTCCAGAGATCAACGGCGTTTTGAACTTCCGCTGCCCATGTGTTATCCAGGGCAAGGAGGGCTTGGTTACGGATAAGCGCCCGGATGCCGCCTGCGGAGTTAAGGGCCGCATTCAGGGCCGAAGTTTCCCCGCCAAGAAGAAAGGTAAGCGGGGTGTTTAAAAAAAAGGCGCTCAAATCCCGGGTATCAAGTGCTGCGGAAAAGACTTTCAGGCGTTTTTCAACGATAAGTATAGGTCTACCAGGAGCAAGCCGTGCGGCTTCCTCGGCGGCATAGCCCAAACCAAACCCGAGTATAACGACGGTGCCCTTTTTTTCGGCGCTTAATCGGGCCGTGGTGCTTTCCTGACCTGCTTTGAAAGGCATAGCCCCCAATGCGGCTTCGGCAAGGCGTCTTGCCTCTCGCTGCGGATCCCGGGCTGAATGTATAAAGGTGCCGTTTATTTTTAAGCTGGGAACTCCGCTTGAAGCGGGGATTATTTCTATTGAGGATATGCCGCAATCAGCGCTGGGGGCCTTATCTCCGGCTGCATCAGATCCGTATTTCTCATGGTATCGTTCAAGGCTTTCGGCCAAAAGAGGGTAGTTTTTCTTTAAAGCGGTAAGATTTTTTTCCCGAAATTGCGGCATACTAGTCCTTTGCTTGCGGGTAGAGGATATGGGGTTTGGTTCTATCAGCCATCCTCTACCCTAAGCCCCATGAGCCCTTGCTTGCGGGTATGGGGGTTCGATTTCAATACGTTCTATACCCACAACCCTTAACCCAATACCCTTATTTAACCCCAACACCCTTCTTCAGATACCCTTTGTTTGGCTGTTAAAAAGCGCGGTGACCGCAGATTTTAAATCCTTGACCGCATGATAATGAGCGCTTGCCCCGGCCTCTTTTACGGCGGCTTCATCTCCTGCCGGCCCGACGAATGTTTCAAAACCGAGATTTGCCGCTGTTTTTATTCGACCTGCAAGACGGCGTACCGGCATGACCTCGGCTGCAAGAGTCAGTTCACCTGAAATCGCCGTTCTTTGGGGAAGGGGAATTCCGGTTCTTGCGGAATAGATGCTTCCGGCAAGGGCCAATTCCACGCCAACCTCGGCAATCCTGATGCCGCCGGCGACATTAACATAGATATCCTGATCCGAGAGCCGGATACCCAAGGCTTTCTCCAGGGTCGCAGCAACCCGTGATACCCGCGCATTATCAATCCTGTCCGAATACACCCTGCTTGCTCCGGCCTTTGCCGGAACAGTAAGCGCCTGAATCTCAACAAGGAGAGTTCTGCTCCCCTCAAGTACCGCCGCCGTCGCGATACCGGGTGGGACTCTGCCCTCCCGCCGTACTAAAAAGAGCTGTGAAGGATCCTCAACAGCGCACAGTCCGCGTTCATTCATCGTAAAGATACCGATTTCATCAACAGAGCCAAAACGGTTCTTTGCTGCGCGGAGGAATCTGTTGTCCGTGTCGGTTTGTTCAAAATAGAGAACCGTATCGACCATGTGTTCAAGAGTCTTGGGCCCGGCGATAAGCCCTTCTTTTGTCACATGGGCCACTAAAAAAAGTGCAGCGTCATGCTCTTTAACCCAAGAGATAAGCTCAAAGGAGCAGTATTTCATTTGATTAACCGTCCCCGGCACCAAACCGGCTTCCGCCGTATACAGTGTCTGCACGGAATCTATGATAACAATCACCGGTTTTACTGATTCAAGGATACTTTCGATATCCTCAAGATGTCCGGAACAGAAAATTTCAATATTATCGTGGGGGAGCTTTAATCGGTCTGCGCGCATTTTTATCTGACCGGCAGATTCTTCGCCGGAAACATAAAGTACGCGCCCCTTTGTTTTAGTTGCTGCAGCAGCCTGTAGAAGGAGGGTCGATTTTCCGATACCCGGTTCCCCGCCGACAAGTATGGCCCCGCGCCGCATAATGCCGCCGCCTAAAACCCGGTCAAGCTCACCTATACCGCTTTCAATGCGTATACCTTCGTCACGGCTAATGGCGGAAAGAGGAAAAGAATGCGGAACAGATCGCTCTGTGCTTCCCGCTCCCGAAGCCCCGCCCATTCTCCCGCGTCCTGTCCCTGCGAGATTTACGGCACTTTCAACAAGAGTATTCCATTCCCCGCAGTCAGGACAGCGCCCAAGCCATTTGGGTTCGGTGTGCCCGCACGAGGAACATCGAAAAACAAAATTTTTCTGTTTCGACTTCATTGATGCCCTGCTGAATTGTTTGCTCTGCTATTCATTTTGTGTTCTGTCCATGTCTTGCTTATACTATACAGAAAGAAAGCGCTGATCCGCAATACAGTACAGCAATTCCCGTTTGCAAGACATCATTCAGACACAACAAACGCCGGAAGAAATTTATCCGCAGATTTCGCTGATTAACGCGGATTTTAAAGAGCCTTACCAAGAATTCTGATTATTCCAGGAATCCAGGAAGGGGGAGCGTATAACTTACCGTGAAGGTGAAAGCGGCATAATGAAAAATTTATTTTTATAGCTCCCCCTGACTCCGAAGTCCTCGCCGCTTCGCAGCTCCGGTCTTCTCCGCTACCCCCACGCCGGAAGGGAAAAGGATCTCTGATAAAACCAAAACCCCATGACCCTCTACCCCGAAGCAATGGGTTAAGGAGTTTTGGGATGGCAGGGGCTTTCTGGTAAAATCTATACCCTATACCCCTCTACCCAAAACCCTATCTTGCCCCCCACTTGCCTCAATTCACCGCTTTAAGGTAAGCTGAAATATCGGAGCTCATCAAAAATGAGCTTCAAGTAATTAGGAGAGATGTCCGAGTGGTCGAAGGTGCACGCTTGGAAAGCGTGTGTGCTCGAAAGAGTACCGAGGGTTCAAATCCCTCTCTCTCCGAAAAGATACATTTTCGTCAGTACTACACGCCGTGGGCAGCGTTTTCTGTTGCCTTAGAACAGGGCCGGAATATATTCCAGACCGGAATTTTCGTGAAAACCAAATATAATATTCATATTTTGAACAGCTTGGCCCGCCGCCCCTTTTATCATATTATCAATCGCCGCCGTAACAATAAGCGTCCTTCCGCTCTGATCAATATGCGTTGAAATATCACAGTAATTTGAAAGCCTCACGCGGCCTGTCGTTGCATACAAGCCTTTAGGCAGAACACGGACAAATTGTTCATTCTGATAAAACTGTGTGTACAGGGTGCGGATATCATCCTCAAGCGTTTCAATTTCTTTTGTCGGCGGACGGGGACTTGCCCCGTCATGACGGGATATTTGATATTTTTGTGCAAGCCCTATGTACAGAGTCGCGAGTATACCCCTGTTCATAGGCGCAAGGTGCGGCGTAAAAATAATAGGACGTTCGTTTTCCATCTGCGCTGGATACTCTTTGGCCCCGTCCCGGTTTTTTTCCGGCGATTCCATCTTACGAAAATTCCTGCTGATTTCCGGTGTATGCCGGTGAGCGCCGACCTTATACGCCGTCAAGGAATCATTACATTCAGGAAAGTGATAAGCCCGTAAAAGCTCACGCCCGCCGCCTGTAACACCCGAAGCCGCATCAATGATAATCGTACCTTCGCCGACCAAGCCTTTGACCAGCGCCGGATATGCGGCAAGAGAGGCGCAGGTAGGATAACACCCGGGATTCCCGACAATCAGCGCTTCGGGTTTTCCGCCGTCAATCGCAGATAACAGACCGGAGGGACGCGCTTTTTCCTGTATTTTACCCCGATTAAGTTCACATAAACCATAAACCGAGTTTTTGTGCAGATCCCTATTTGTATAAGGCTTACCGTACCACGCCTTGTACGATTCCTCATCATCGTCAAAACGAAAATCCGCCGACATATCAATAAAAGGAATCCCTTTGTCCATGCAACGTTCCGCAAAAGGCTCCGCCATCCCGTTCGGCAGCGCCGCAAACACCACATCCGACTCCCCGATGAGATCTTCAGCCTTTAACAGTTTTGTCCCGACCCTGCCCAGAAAATTAGGATAAACATCACTCAGCAA
Source organism: Spirochaetaceae bacterium (assembly GCA_031284645.1). Taxonomy (GTDB): domain Bacteria; phylum Spirochaetota; class Spirochaetia; order Treponematales; family Breznakiellaceae; genus JAITXS01. The sequence continues at coordinate 6,968 of JAITXS010000044.1, forward strand.
TTGACCCTCGAAGCTCGTCGAGGAAAGCGCAAGATCATTCACCTCAGGATGCCCGCAAAGGAGCCGGACAAGCTCCGCTCCCACATAACCCGTCGCGCCGATAATACCTGCAATCATAAATCACCTTTATTCCAAGATAACCCGATTATTATCACTTGTCTAGTTTCACCAAAAGGAGGGGGAGCACTTTCGTTACCATGAACGTAAAATCGGTATAATAAGAGATCTATTTTCACAGCTCCCCCTGTCTGCGAACCCGCGCCGCCGGCGCGGTGTTCTCCGCCACCCCCACAATTGGGTCTGAAGCATAGATTTTATCAGAACTCCACCC
>JAITXS010000075.1 GCA_031284645.1 Spirochaetaceae bacterium
ATAACGGACAATGACCTTATTGCCGAGCGGGGCGGCATTCCCTATATAAAAACCTTGAACCCGGAAGATAAAAACGAAGAAGACGAAAATCTCGACCCCGGCGTAAAGAGCCTTGTTAATTCGATATTAGGCCGCAGCTCCCATTTCAAAGAAGCACAATAGCTTATCAAAACATAAGGAATTCCGTAATGGGCAAAGCCATTATGATAATAATTACTTATTCACCAAGTTCGGCAATTGCCGCCGTGAATCGACTAAGCAGCGAAGTTCAAAAAGCATATTAGCATCAACCTCTTCGGCGATTGGAAAAATATAACGCTCCGTTTCTTCCGTGTACCGCTCGATAAATTCAATGTCATTAACATAACCAAGTGAAATCATATTGGAAATACGGTCGGCGCATTTCAGGATTTTGGCGTTACGTGAACCAAACTCTTTTATTCTGGTAAGAAATTCGCTTTTTTTCTCGCCGATACGCCTGCTAACCTCAAGGACAAGATTGTAAACCCTATCGGCCTCATAATCAACCGAAAGGATAATATTCCGGTTGTACTCGGGGATATCTTCGACAAGATCGTGAATAATCGAGGCTTTAAGCAGAATAGAATCAATATACCCGTAATCCATAAGTGTCGCCATAGTATCAAGCTGGTGACGAAATGTATTACCTCCTGCCTGCCGCGCCTTGCCAATCAAGGCGGTGGCAAGATACATATACGGAGCAAGATGTATTCCCCGTAATTTATTCATATCATCATGGGTCATTGACATAGGGCCTCCTTGGCGTCCTTAACCATAATCACGAAATAAATCCGTTTATAACAATGATTTGATGTAAGATTCCATTTTTGCCGCTCTATTTTTCACATTCTCCAATTTTTCCTTTTCGTGTGCAACAAGATCGGAAGGTGCGTTTTTTAAAAAATTATCGTTTGAAAGTTTTGCGCTCAGTGCGGATATAAATTTGGTGTCCTTTTCAATTTCTTTGTGCCACTTGCTCTCCAGCAGGGTAAGATCAATCGCATCGCCAATGAACAAAAAGATTTCAAAAGCGCCGCCGGCAATGCTGACAGCACCTTTTCTTTCTTCAAGACGCACGGTCTCGCTTTGTACCTCAAGCTGACTTAGGCTGGCAAGCATTTTAATTAATTCACGCTGTTCCGTTAAAAATTCCAGATGTGATTCAACTGAGATAAGAGATCGGAGTTTCTTTTCCGGCCCGATAGCACATTCTCCGCGCAAAGTTCTTATTTCGCGGACAATTTCCTGGAGAAAAGCAAAATCCTCTTCAATTGCCCTGTTGATATGTTCATCAGAACCGGAAGGATAGCGTGAAGTGATGAGTAAACGCCCGCTTTCTTCCGGCTCCCGATTCTCTGTTCCCTGCTTGGGTAATGTACGGTAAATCTCCTCACTTACAAAAGGAAGCAGAGGATGTAAAAGCTTTAAGCTTTCGGCTAATATGTCAAGCAGAACACTGAGCGCTCGGTCTTTTTCCGCCTCGTTTTCCGACCTTGTGGAAAGCTTTGTTGCCTCAAGGTACCAATCGCAAAAATCGTTCCGGAAAAATTCCTGGGCAGCTGTTGCCGCATCATTGTACCGGTACGCTTCAAAAGCCGCGGTAATGGTTTGTGCCGCGTGAGCAAGCCGCGAATATATCCATTTATCAACAGGAAGCAGAGGGGGATTTAAGACCATCTCCCGCCCTTCAAGATTCATAAGGATATAACGGCTTGCGTTCCAGACTTTATTTGCGAATTTAGAACCGATTTTAAATGATTCTTTGTCAATAAGAATATCTTGTCCCTGAGCGCAAAGGAAGGCAAAGGTAAATTTCAACGCATCCGCTCCGTATTCCCCGACAAGTTCAAGCGGGTCAATGCCGTTCCCCAGGCTCTTACTCATCTTGCGCCCCTGTTTGTCGCGGACAAGTCCGTGAATATAAATATCGCGGAACGGCGCTTTTCCGGTAAACTCAAGACCGGCCATAATCATGCGGGAGACCCAAAAGAATATAATATCGTAAGCCGTGATCAACGCTGTTGTGGGGTAAAAGCTCTTAAAGTCATCACTTTCCTGCTCTGATTGTTTTCCTGTCCAACCAAGGACACTAAAAGGCCAAATCCAGCTTGAAAACCATGTGTCAAGCACATCATGATCCTGCACCATCTCTCCGCCGCATTTCGGGCAGGATGCCGGATCCTCCCGTGAAACAACGGTTTCCCCGCAATTTTTGCAATACCATGCGGGAATCCGGTGCCCCCACCAGAGTTGACGCGAGATACACCAGTCGCGGATATTCATAAGCCAATGCCGGTAGGTGTTTTCCCATTTTTTCGGATAAAACACGAAATCTCCCCGCTGCCATGCGGCAAGGGCTTTTTCAGCAAGCGGTTTCATTTTAACAAACCACTGTTCCGAAAGAAACGGTTCAATGACCGTATGACAGCGGTAGCAGTGCCCCACCGAGTGGACAATAGGCTCCTCTTTTATAAAAAATCCACCGGATTTAAGATCTTCCAAAACAACAATACGGGCCTCTTTTACCGAAAGGCCGCGGTATTTTTCGCCGGCCGCATCGTTTAATCTGCCTTCCGCCGTCAAAATATTGATAAGCGGCAGCTTGTGGCGTTTGCCTAGTTCCCAGTCATTGGGATCATGCGCCGGAGTTATTTTGACCAGTCCGGTACCGAATTCTCTGTCAACATAGCTGTCCGCAACAACGGGGATATCCCGTCCGGTAAGGGGAAGGTGGACGGTTTTTCCGACCAAGTCTTTGTAACGCTCGTCATCAGGATGAGCCGCAAGCGCTGTATCTCCCAACAGGGTTTCCGGGCGCGTTGTCGCGATTTCAACAAAACCGGCCCCGTCAGTCCTCGGATAACGGATATGGTACATAGCGCCCTGTGTTTCCTCATGCGTTACCTCATCATCGGCAAGTGCTGTCCCGCAGGACGCACACCAGTTGATAAGGTACTCGCCTTTATAGATAAGGCCGCGTTCGTAAAGGGTGACAAAAATTTCCCGCACCGCACTTGACAAGCCTTTATCAAGCGTAAAACGTTCCCGCGACCAGTCCACACCGGCGCCTATCTTTTTTATTTGATTCGAAATAATCCTGTGATGTTCGTCTTTAACCTTCCATGTTTCCTCGATAAATTTTTCCCTGCCGAGTTCACGCCTTGAAAGGCCGCGTGCTTTTAATTTTCTTTCCACAACATTTTGCGTTGCTATTCCCGCATGATCAGTGCCCGGAACCCAAAGCGCCCTTTCTCCCCGCATCCGGTGAAACCGCATCTCAATATCCTGCAAGGTGATGTTTAATGCGTGGCCCATATGAAGAATCCCTGTTACATTTGGCGGGGGGATAACAATGGTATAAGGGACGCTATCCCCTGCTTTCGGCTTGAAGGCTCCGCTTTCCATCCAGAGTGCATAGATTTTATCCTCAAAATTTTTTGGATTATATGCTTTTTCCAATTCAATAGACTTCACATACTAAATATGCTTGAAAATGATGGAATATGCAACGGGTCGCCCCGCGATTCATGTTTGAAACATATCGCTCTTCAGGGGGGGGCTCTGCCCCTAAAGCGCTTGGGTGCCCATTTTTGCTTTAATAGGGTTCAGGGTAGAGGGTTTAGTTCTGATCAGAAATTCCCTACCCAGTACCCAACGCTCCTTTTCCCCGGCTTCGGTATGAAGGGTGGAGTTCTGATCTCTCATACCCTAAACCCTTTATTAGGGTCTTGGGTAAAGGGGTAGAGGAGAAAAACAGTCGGTGATCCCCGATAAAAACCGGAAGCATTTTATCCGCCGCAGCCTTTCGGGGTGTAGCCGTGTCATGGATCATGTTTTTAAAAGATAATCGCTCTGGTATCCCCTTGATTTTCACCGAAAAATCGCATTAAACTTGCTGTATCCAGAGAATACAGAAACGAAAATAACAAGGAATCAGCGTATGAACCAAGGTAAAAACAAAAAACAGGCGGAAAAATCAGAAGCCCTCAATGCGGACAAGGGAAAGCAGTCTTCCCGCCCGCAAAAGAATGAAGCAAAGCAATCGGATGGTGCAGCGAACGAGTTCTCGCGAAGATTCAAGCAGAGCCCTTTTATTTTTACCGGAACGATCATCATTCTTGTTTTGGTTGTAGTTAGCTTTGTCTTTTGGGGAGCCGGAGACTGGATTTTACCAAAGCGCGGATCGCTTGGTGAAAGTCAGCTTACCTTTGGCAGATACGATGATGTCCCGATTGAATTAACACCGGGAAGCTACTTTGCACAAATGCGGCAGTCTTATATTGAGTATTATGCAAACAGTTTTGGCTGGCGCGGAGAAAGTGCGGAAATGCAGGCAACTCGTCAGGCATTTCAAGAAGCCGTCATAAGAACGGCCATGTTTGACGCAGCAAAAAAAGCCCGGTACGCGCCGCCCGAAACATTGGTCGATAAAACAGTGTCGGAGCTCCCCAAATATCAGGAAAACGGCGTTTTTTCTGTTTTAAAATACCGGAGGGAGAGTTCGATTCAGCATATTCAAACCGTTAACAGTGTCAGAGAAGACATGCTTATTCAACGTTACGAGGAAGATGTCATAGGAAAACGCAGTTATGATAATGAAGCGGGTATTGATCCCTTTTCAGGCGGAAAGATTATCCCCGCAGTAAAGTCGGCATCCGGAGAGGCGATCTTTATCGGGCAAATGGCAAAAAGACAACGTTCCTTTTCACTTGCTGTTTTCCCCTATGCGGATTATCCCGATTCAATGATTGTTTCGTATGTTATTGAGAATCCCGGGCCTTTTAAAAACACGCATCTTTCGCAAATTACGGTAAGTTCAAGCGAAGAGGATGCAAAAACGCTTTTACGTTCGATTCAAGACGGAAAAGCAAGTTTCGAAGATCAGGCAAAATCCCAATCTAAAGACTCCTTTGCGGCAAACGGCGGGGATGCCGGTGAAAGAATGGCCTATGAGCTTGACGCACTTATCCCCTCTGCAACTCGGGATGAAATTGTAAACCTTGGTCCGGGTGCTTTAAGTAGCGTCATAAAAACCAGTTCGGGTTGGAGCATTTTTCGCGCACAGAGTGCGGCTGTACCCGCCGACACTTCAAATCCGGCGGTTTTAGAAAAGATACGTCAGCATCTTACCGTGTCGGAACGCGCGATCATTGAAACATGGCTTATTGCCCGGGCCAATGAGTTTGTAAAAGACGCGCAGACACTTGGATTTCATGAGGCAGCCGAAAAAGACGGGGTGCGTTCCTATGATTTCGGGCCGCTTGCGATAAATTACGGGAACAGCCCTATTTTCCCCGGTCTTTCATCATCTCCGTCAAACTCCGAAAGCCCCGAGTTACAAGCCGCCGCAAAAAGCAAGAATTTTTGGAAGACTGCGTTTTCAACGCCGCCCGGGGAAGCCTCTGCGCCCTTTGTTATTGATGATTCACTTAACAGCGTACTGGTGATTCAGCCAATCGCGGAAATTGCGAATGACAGAGTTGCCGAAGAAAAAGCGCGCACGACCTTCACCGACACTTTTCTCGGCGAGGATGCCCAAAACAGCGCACGGAACGCAGTGTTTACCAGCAGTAAGTTTCAGGACAATTTTTTCACCCATTACGTGGAACTTTTCCAGGGCAACAAGAATTGATAAAACAGAATTCCGTGCCGACCGCCATGAGCTAATCTCTGCGGGACAGGATTGTGCCCCGTTAACCATTGCCGCGAAAAAAGGCTTTTCCGTTTTTTACAAGGGAAAAGCCTTACTCTCTTTGATTGATCCGCTCCGTCAGGCAGAAAAACTTTTAGATACCCTGCTTCCGGTAAAAGAGCGTACACTTTACCTTTGCCCTTCGCCGCTTTTCGGCTACGGCTTAGCCCGATTTCTTGAAAAATTTCCGAAAAATTCAGCGCTCCTCTGCGTGGAAGCGGACAGCCTGCTCTTTGAATGGACCGTACAACATATTGATACAGGGCTCAAAGCCCCGAGCTATGCCTTTCTCCGCACGCAAGACCCGCTTGAGCTGTGTTATTTTGTCCGCAAAACATGGGGTCAGCGCCTGTTCCGCCGGATTGAAATAATCAAAACTACCGGCGGCTATCATCTTTGTGAAAACCTCTATAACACATTTAAAGACACTCTTTTCAGGGAAATCCAAATAGAATGGGGCAATGCCATGACCCTCTCCCGCCTTGGACGACTCTATATATCAAACGCAATCCGCAATATGCCGTTCCTTGCCCGTCAAAACAAGACCAACCCTGATTTTGGTTCCGCACCGACACTTGTTGTCGGTGCAGGCCCCTCACTTGACGTATTCCTTGCATTTTTAGGCGAAAATAAAAGCACGGACAACAGCAAAACACAAAAAAATCCGCCGTCCGCAGGAACAAACGGCCCCCGTTTCCGGCACTTCGCGTATGGCAAAATCATTGCCACAGACACCGCCCTGCTGCCCCTGCTAAGCCGAAACATCAAGCCCGATATCCTTATCGCGCTGGAAGCCCAGCATTGGAACCTGAAGGATTTTATCGGTACAAGCCGCCATTCAATCCCCCTGGTCATGGATCTATCCGCACTGCCTGCGACAGCCGACTGTCTTGGCGGCAATCCCCGTATGGTCTGGACACCGTGGACGGAACTGAACATTTTTTCGCGGCTCAAAACAGCAGATCTCCTCCCGCTGCGGCTGGAACCTCTTGGCTCAGTAGGACTTTCAGCCCTTGCTTTAGCACTCAGCCTGAGCAAAGGAGATGTAGTCTGCGCAGGACTTGATTTTTCGTTCAGTCCGGACAGCTATCACTGCCGTGGAAGCCCTGGCCAGCAAAGCTTTTTACGCAACAATACCCGATTAACAAGCCCCTACCCCACAGACGCCGTTTTCCGAAACGGAACAATCCCGACACTCTCAAAAACAGGAAAAGCGGTACGCACAGATCCCGCTTTACAAAACTATCAGGCCCTTTTCAAAGCAGAATTCGCGGGGAATCAGAGAGTATTCGATATTGAAGGCAGCGGCCTTCCCTTAGGATGCCGGACACTAAGCATGAGGGACGCCGTGGAAAAATTAAAAAACGGAAAAGAACTTTGGGCGCAAGAAGAGCCTGCCGCTATTCATGAGGGGGAAAACAGACCCGGAGGGCCTCTGTTTGTTCCCGAAAAAAAAGAAAAGCTAAAGGCATTTATCCGGATCGAGAAAGAGAGCCTTATCGAAATACGCGAAATTCTAAGCGGACGGAGGGAGTCGGCAGACCAAAGACTTGATTTCCTTTTGGATCAGACTGATTATCTTTGGGCACATTTCCCTGACTGCGCGGGGAAGGGCGGCCGGCGGCCCCTGTCAACAGACATAAGTTTTTTAAATAGGATTCGTGCCGAAATCGATCCTTTTTTAAGATTATGGGAACAAGCTGAATCCGACCTTGAATAACAAGGCAATGTGATAAACGCACAGAAAAATTTGCCCTTAGATTACACGGATTTTTAGCAAAATTTATTTGTAGCTTTTCGAGTAAAACCCAGACCCCATTACCCCAGACCCATAACCCTATTTTGTCCCTCTACCCAATTACCCTAGCTCGTTACTAGACACGGAAGAAAGAATCTGATAATCTGAATCCCTAAGGAAGGAAACTATGTCACGAACCTGCGATATATGCGGAAAAAGTCCTGCAAGCGGCAATAAAGTCAGTCATGCGCATAATAAGACTCGCCGTGTGTGGAGGCCGAACATTAAAAAAATCAAGACGGAAATTGAAGGCACAACGCTTACCCTAAAAATCTGCGCCCGTTGCCTTAAAAGCGATTATATAACGCGTAAAGTCTAGTATCTTTTTTGTCTGCGGAATTTTTCTCTTTGAGTCAAGGCTATACCGAACAACGGGTTTTTTGCGTTTTTACGTAGAAGATCTGTTTTTTTGTGTGTTCTGTACCGGAAAGTTCTTCTTTTTTTTAGAAAGTTTTCTTATTTGATCCATGATGCCATCAGGAATGGCAGAGACAGGTTTCAAAATGAGAATTGCGGTACATCACTTGAGAGATATACGGATTTCTCTTATCATTTACAAACCATGACGCAGGAACAAGAAGAGGCTCTTTACGATTTTCTAAGTGGAAGGATTGAGCCGTTTACTCTTAAAGAAATTACATCGGCGATTCGCGCACGGGATGTATGCCGCTTCGGACGGCTGTCCTCTGATATTGTCCGTCTTATCACTACTCACCGGCTTGCTTTTGAGATAGGGAATCACAAGTGGATTACCCGACACGGGTATTTCCGCACATCCCGTTTTGTTATTTCACCAAGCCGAGTTGAACTTTTAAATGGTATTCTTGTCCCGGGACACCGCTGTCTTCCCTTTGCTAATCCGAATTTCCTGCCCAATGAATATAAATTCACGTGGAACGGCAGTGAAATCTTATACGGTAATACAGAAGCGGATCCTGAGGATCTCTATCCCTATTATTCGATTTTCGGCGAAGAATTTGCTCCTCAGTATATTGCACAGGAAAATCCTGAAAATGAAAATGCTTTTAACGCAGACCCCTATGAAGACCCTCTTGAAGTTTCTATCAAAACGCTTGATATGCGGCATTTTTACCGAGAGACCGGCTTTGTACCCGGGGACAGGATTGTTGTCAGTGTAAGCGACTGGGAGAATTCTGTTTTTTCTTTTGAACGTGTATCTAAAGACGCGTGGGACGAGGCTGCGCTGCAAGAATGGCTGAACGCCGCAGAGGAAGGTTTTAGAAAATCTTTTGAGACACTGGGGGTTGAGTGTACAACAGAAGAGCAGGTGGCTTGGGCATATTTTTACGGGGGAGCGCGGCTTTGTGATGTACCGGCGTATTCTCTTGAGGATTTCCTTTATAAAAAAACAGATAAAATCGAAACGGCCTTATTTGGTATTGAGTCGCGATTTTGGTATGCCGGAAAGGAAATTTCCGATTTTAAGGAACTGCACGGTATCCATACGCAAAGTGACGAAACATCCCTTGAATCCATGCTTTTTAAAAACAAGATCCCGATTTCCGAATATGTTGTGCAATCCTATGTCCATGACGCGCTTTTCCGTAATGATACGGATATTGGCGCTTTGCTTAAGCGGATTGTGCCCCCGTCAGTAAAAATAAGTAAATGGGACTTTGAAATGCTTGCCGCATATATTATCGAGACTTTTGATGAACTTGGAAAAGCATATTCGTTTTTTGCGGATCAGAAAGCAGGCCCTGTCCGGCAGCGGGTTGCCGAGCTGCATACCGCGGTTATTGAGCTTTCTGCGCGGCTTGAAAAAGGCGAGATCGATCCGCTATGGCTGCCTAAACACGCGTTTATTATCCTTTCGCAAATCCAGCATCATGCGGCGATGATTTTGGAAAATCTTGACGTTGATGAGGCTCCCGAGAAAAACGAGCTTGACGCGATTGATAACTCTTTGGAAAGTATGTGCGATACCTTTGACGATATAAAAGAGATGATAGACAAGTCACTGGATAATTACCGGCGCAGTAATATTACTTTGGTGAAACCTGATTCCACGCCGGAGCTTGCTTGGCGAGTCATCCAGATAAGTATCGGGGGAAGCGACGTGTGGCGGCGTCTTGTTATTCCGCCCCGGATTAAACTCCTTGAGTTACACGCTTTTATTCAATCTCTTTTTGAATGGCATGAGCTATATCCGCATCGTTTTATTATTGAAGGGAAACAAAAACCAAAGGAACTATGGGATAAGCATGATAATATCAAAGAAACAGCTCCTCTTTCCGACTTAATCGGATCGGGTTTTTCCGAATTTGTATATGAATACGGCGAACACTGGACAATAAAGATCATGATCCTTGCGGCGCATAACGCGATTGAAGGTGAAAAAGTGCATTGTGTCGCAGGAGAAAACGCCGCACCTCCTGAAAAAATTGAAGGGCCTCTGCGTTTCAGGCGTTTTATCGCCGCGCTTGAATCAAATAACAAGGCAGAACGGGAAGACGCATACGCAAATCTTGGGGCGGATTTTAAAGCCGCTGCATTTAATATGCAGGATTGTAACCTGAATATAGAAAAAATTGCTGATAAATTGGGATGTACCGATGCAAAAACATAACGAACACTCTGAATCTGAAAAAGAAAGCGCGGTAAAATCCGTGCTCTGGGCCGGACGACTTGAGGAAAAACCATCGGAGATTGCGTTTAAATTTCAAGCGTCAATCAAGGTTGACAAGCGTTTTGTCCTTGAAGATATTGCCGGAAGCCGCGCTCATGTTGTTATGCTCGGCAAAGAGGGGATAATCCCGCCGGATGCGGCGGAAAAAATCGATCAGGAACTTGGGAAAATCGCAGATGAAATAAAAAGCGGTCTTTTGTCTGTTGACGAGTCTTTTGAGGATATTCATTCTTTTATCGAAAGCCTTTTAACCGAGCGCCTTGGGGATCTGGGGCGTATGGTACACGCCGGACGGAGCCGTAATGATCAGGTTGCGCTGGACTTTCGCCTGTATTTAAAACACGCAGTATCAGACATGGAAGAGGCCATTATACACGCATTAAAAACACTGCTTGATCTGGCAGAGAAACATCTTGAAAGTATTATGCCCGGTTATACTCATCTACAGAGGGCGCAATGCGTCACGCTGGCCCATCATCTTGTTGCTTGGGCATCTGCGTTAAACCGCGATTTGGGACGTTTCAGAGATGCGCTTTGCCGTATGGACGAATCCCCGCTTGGCTCAGGCGCTCTTGCCGGATCGAGCCTGCCGCTTAATCGCGGGCTGACGGCCTCTGTCCTGGGGTTCAGCCGGCCAACGCTTAACTCGATGGATAGTGTTTCCGACAGGGATTTTGCCCTTGAGCTTGCCGCGGCGTGTGCGATTACTCAAACACATCTTTCCCGCTTTTGCGAGGATATTGTGATCTGGTCAAGCGAAGAATTTAAGTTTATTGACTTAGCCGAAGCATGGAGTACCGGATCTTCGATTATGCCACAGAAAAAAAATCCTGATTTTGCAGAGCTTGTCAGAGCCAAGGCAGGACGCACCGCAGGCAATTTTATGACTCTTTTAATGATATTAAAGGGTCTGCCTTATGCGTACGGAAAAGATTTACAGGAAGACAAAGAGGCGCTTTTTGACAGTTTGGACACGGCGCAGAGCTGCCTTGGCATTTTCGCCGGCATGATACAAAGCGCACACTGGAATACGGAGCGTATGGAATCGGCCTGTATCGGCGGATTTTTAGAGGCAACGGATGTCGCTGAATATCTTGTACAAAAGGGGCTTCCGTTCCGCAAAGCGCACGAGACAGCCGCATTCATTGTCCGTGATTGCATTGCCGCCGGTGAGCGCTCGGTCACAGAGCGCTCCCTTGATCAGTTAAAAGCGCGTTCAGATCTTTTTGAACAGGATATCTATGAAAGGCTTCTTCCGCTTAACTGCGTAAAGGCGCGCAATCTTTCCGGAGGCCCGGCCCCGCAGGAAGTTCAGCGGCAAATCAAAGTCTTGCGATCCGCACTCTAAGCGGCGCACCTGCGTCTGTAGGGTCATTCAATGTTCAGGAAAAGACAAATACAGTGAATGTCGTTTATTTGTCTGTTTTCTTTTCAAAATGGGAAAATTCAAGTGAAAATGTCGCACGTCCCTGGCTTACCGAACGCAGGCTTGTCATAAAGCCGAACATCTTTGCCATAGGGGCAAAGGCTTTTACCTCGTCAACCGTGGTTTTTGATTCCATGCCGGATACCTGTCCGCCGCGCTGGGTAATTAAACTAATGCAATCACCCACGAATTCTTTCGGCGAAATGATATCAACAGCCATAATCGGCTCCAGCAGGACAGGAGACGCTTTCCGGCACGCTTCGTCAAAGCCCATATTCGCGCAAGCCTCAAAAACAAATTCCGTGCCGCTAAGCTCGGAATACTCGATGCCGGTAAGCGTTACGCCAATATCAATACACGGATAGCCGAGTGCGATACCGGAACCAAACGCTCCCTTAATTCCCCGCTCAATTGCGTCAAAAATAACGTCCGGCGCTGCGGTTTTTTTTACTGTGTTGATATAACTGTTCCCGCTTCCGCGCGGCAAAGGCTCAACACGCAAGGTAATACCCGCTGTGTTTTCTTTACCGGCAATAACACGGGAAAACGTTTCATGATGTTCAATGACGGCGCTCACCGATTCACGATAAGTCACCTGCGGGTTGCCCACCCTGGCCTCAACTTTATACTCCTTGGTCATCCGCGTAACAAGAACATCAAGGTGAAGCTCTCCCATACCGGAGATGATAAGCTGTCCGGTCTCCTCGTTTTCGCGGGTGGTAAAGGTCGGATCTTCTTTTGAAAGAATCTCAAGGACTTCTTTAAGCCTGTCTCGTTGAGACATTGTTGTCGGTTCTATTGAAACGGAAATTACCGGCTCGGGGAAGCGCATTTTTTCAAGAAGAAGCGGGACACCTTCGGTGCCGACTGTGTCGCCGGTTTGTGAGAGTTTTAAACCGATAAAGACGCCGATATCTCCGGCACAAAGACTTTCCAGCGGTTCGGATTTATTTGAATGCATCCTGAGTATCCTGTTGATCCGTTCGCGTTTCTTTTTACCAACATTAAAACAGGTCGATCCGGGCGTAAATTTTCCCGAATACATACGGATATACGAGAGGCTTCCTGATTCCCTATCATTTTGAATTTTAAAAACCAAACCAAGCGGCAGACCCGAATCATTGCAGGGCACAGAAACATCCTCATCTTTTTTAAGATTGTGGGCGCTTGCCGGCGGCACTTCATCCGGTGCCGGAAGAAAATCAACAATGGCGTCAATCAAAGGCTGGACGCCGAAATTACGCCGCGAGGCTCCGCAGAGCATGGGAAGGATTTCTCGTTTTAACACGGCTTTCCGCAGCTCAGCTCGCAATAAATCAGGCGGAATATCGCTGCCGGAAAGATAGAGCTCGGTAATTTTATCCGAAAGCACGGATACCGCATCAAGGAGTTTTTCCTGCCACTGTTTGGCAAGAGCGATGTTTTCCGGATTGATAGCTTTCCGTTCGATAATTTCGCCTTCCGGACCACTCCATGATATTTCCGTCATGTCAATCAAGTCGATAACAGCTTTTAATGTGTTTTCTTTTCCAATCGGGATTTGAATTGCCACAGGCAGTGCGCCAAGTTTTTCCCGAATATCGTCCAATACCGGAAAAAAGTCCGCGCCGACACGATCCATCTTGTTTATATAACCGATGCAGGGGACTTTATAACGTTCAGCCTGCCTCCATACTGTTTCAGTCTGTGGTTCCACACCGCGCACTGCATCAAAAATCGCGATTGCGCCGTCCAAAACACGGAGGCTGCGCTCAACTTCAGCGGTAAAATCAACGTGTCCGGGCGTGTCAATGATATTTATCTGGAATTTCTCATTTTTGTTTTCAAAAAGGCGCTGCCAATACGTGGTTGTCGCGGCGCTTTGAATCGTGATGCCCCGCTCCTGCTCCTGCTCCATCCAATCCATGATCGCTTCTCCGTCATCAACCTCGCCGATTTTGTGGCTTTTGCCGGTATAATAGAGAATTCTTTCGGTTGTTGTCGTTTTTCCGGCGTCTATATGCGCCATTATGCCGATATTGCGAATAGTTTTGAGCATACATTTATAGTATATCAGATACTTAAAAAGAAAAAGAGGATTTCAGAGACTTCAGCACATCTCGTTTTAAATATATCTACCTTAGGGTCATGGGGTTTTGGGTATTGGGTATAGTTCTTACCAGAAAGTCCCTGCCATCCCAAACTTTCCTAACCCTTTGCTTCGGGGTATGGGATAGCGGATGTCTGATGTTACTATACCCAATACCCTGAACCCCATACCCTTGCTTTATTCTTGACCCACAACAAGCAGTAAGGATTTCACCACGAAGGAACACAAAGGAACACGAAGGGGCAAAATGGGGTCAAAGTAGGGTTATGGGTAATAGGGTAGAGGGTATAGCTCTTACCAGAAAGTCCCTGCCATCCCAAAACTCCTCTACCCTTTGCTTCGGGGTAGATGGTCGAAGCAGGGTAAGAGGAGCAAGGGGTCAGGGTAGCAGATGTCTAATCACTCCAATACCCTCTACCCATAACCCTACTACCCTATTTTACACAGAAAGCGGGGGAAATACCGCCGCCGTTGTTATTCCAGCCCAGTCCTGCCCCCGAGCCGGCGACGGCAGAGCTGAGGTCACCGAGATGCCACACAGCGTAAAAATTCATGAAAGTGCCTGTGGTCGGCGATGCAAGGAAATACCACTGAACCTTAGCCGCCCCCGGACTATACTTTATCCGTAGGTTATTAGTCTTATAATAGTCAAAATAGGTCTGCGTGGATGCCGTCGTCTCATAAGAGTTATTTGTGCTCCCAAACATCTCCCACTCAGTCGGCAGCCAGACCTTGTCCGTTATCCGGTCAAGCTGTGTTGAGCGAGTGGTCTCGTCCAGATAGCCTTGCCATACATAACGCACCGGAGCCCAGATTATTTCCTCCCTATCAAGTGGCACACCGGCGGCTACCAGCCCTGCGGAAAAATTCCCCGAATCATTCTTTCCTGTTATTGGCACCAGATATTCCCGCACCTCGCTCTTCGCATAGCCCCCAATATTTGTATTCCCTGAATTCATCCGGTGCTGAGTAGGGCAGCCCTGAAACTGCAGCACAATATGCGGTCGTTCCCCGTTTTCGTTTATATTCTTAAAAGAGTTTTTTCCCACCACTATCAAACGTAGTGCTTCTTTATATATAATTCCCGCATAAGTTTTGTCTATCTTCCCATACCCGGGATTATTATCAGCTACGTTTGGCGGATCAGCAGTATCAAGAGGATATCCGGTTACATGAAGTTCCGAAAGATTAATGAAATTCCCCAGCTCTATCCTCGGTAAGCTTTCCTGTGTGGAAGGATCGTTCAGATAGTCGTGTATCTTTTCAAAAGTGTTTCTGACTTTCTCAATAGCAGTACCGCCTTCTGCCCCGAAGCGCCCCATTAAATTCCCCGTCTCCATCACTTCTACCTGACAGAGTCCTATCTTCTCCCCGTCGCCTGCGTCCAGTGCCGTTGCCGTTATGGTCGCCGTCCCCACCTTAAGCAACTTTATATTCCCTCCGGCATCTTCTACTTTCGCCACACTCGGATCGCTTGATACCCAGTCTAAGCGCGTGACAGATGCATTAGCCGGTGTAAAACTTACGCTCAAAGAGAGATTGCCTCCTGCCTCCCCTGTGGCCTCGCTGCTCATACTTATCGAATCTAAGGGCACCAAATTTGCACTTACCTTACATTCCGCCTCATATCCGCCATCCTGTGTCCGGGCCTTTATTGTCGTCGGCCCTCCAACCGTCCGAAGAAGTATAACCCCGTTGATGACGCTCACTTTATTCTGATCCTCTGAACTCCAGATTATCC
>JAITXS010000013.1 GCA_031284645.1 Spirochaetaceae bacterium
AGTTCCTTCCCGCTCTTGTCCGAAACCGGATCACTTGGGCTTTGACTGTTTTGCTCCGACTCACCGCCGCTCTGCCCCTGATCTTGTGCGCCAAGGAATCCCCCGCATATCAAAAGAAACAGGGCCAAACATATATACTTAAAAAGCGAACGTCTTTCCTTGTGTAAAATGGGAGCCGGACTTGGAAACACGCTTAATGTTTGTTCGCTGCCATCAGGACGGCGGGAGTGTTCCCGCTTCAAAAAGGCAGACAGGTTTTGGCAATTCGTCTGTTTTAAAAAATTCATTCGCTTCTCTCTTTGTTTTCTATGCTCAAGTATTCAAGCAGGATAGGATATTTTGTTAAAAGCTCTCCGTATTGGGCAAGTTCTCTAAAACGAAGTTCACTACTTATATGCTTGTCCGAACGGGAAATAACCTCGCCTTGAAGTATCCTTTTTTGCCGATTAATATATTCCTGATAGAGCTCTTTTGAGAGCGCGTACCGGGCAAAATCAGGGTATTTTTTTATGGTAATGTAACATGAAATATTACCAAGCAGAGGGAATTGAGCCTGTATTTTATTCGCGATATCAGGGATGACGCTGTTTCCGGTGGTCTGTCGGGAATCATCAACAAGCTCTGCACTCTGTTCAAAAAAAACGTTAATACACTGCAATACATAATCTTTTATATCGCCTGAGATATTTTGCTGATACTCAAGCAGGCTGTTTTGATCTTCAATACTATTTTGCCGGATCAATTCGGGAAGCTTCTCTTCATTTATCGAATACGAGACCGTCCCGCCGACTTCCCATGAAAAATCGGATTGTAAACCGCTGAGCTCGCTGTAGGACTCTGCATGAGGGAGTGAACCATGATTTTCAATGCTTATGCTGTCCGGTTTTATGGTAAATACAGCCATGCTTACATTCCCGGGAATAAGTTTATACCAAAGCCATTGAAATTCCCCGGCACGGATAAGTTTTTCCGAGTCTCCGTGCGTTTTAGATCGGATAACGGCGACAGATCCCACGGGAACTGATAATTGCGCCCAACCGGCAAAAAAAAGAGCCCCTGCAATAATCACAAGTATAACAAATGTAAGAAAAAACTTTTTCACCAAAAATATTTTACCCCAAAGAGACTGTTTGTTTCAAGGCTTAGCCGGATATTTCCGGTTTTTTGATTGGAAAGTCTCCTCAGACGAAGGGGCACTCCCTCAAAGCGGGAATTTTCGCTGCCTCCCTTCGCCTTCTTACCGGAATTCAGTAGAATAAGAGCAATGGCAAAGAAAAAGACTGATAATACAGAAAATGTACTTCACAGTGAGCTTGATCTTCCCGATGATGAGCGCGACAGGGCGCTCCGTCCTTTACGATTGGATGAATTCCTGGGCCAAAAAGAGATGAAAGAGAATCTTTCCATTTTTATTAAAGCAGCCAGGGCGCGCGGGGAAAGTCTTGATCATGTTTTTTTAACCGGCCCCCCGGGGCTTGGAAAAACAACGCTTGCCCATATCATAGCAAACGAGATGGGTGTTGATTTTATCGAAACATCCGCACCTGCGCTTGATAAACCGAAAGACCTCGTTGGTATTTTAACGAACCTCAAGTCAAAAGCCGTGTTTTTTATTGATGAAATCCACCGCTTAAAGCCGGCGATTGAAGAGATGCTCTATATCGCGATGGAAGATTATGAACTTGACTGGATTATCGGGCAGGGGCCTGCTGCACGAACCATGCGTCTGCCCATACGTCCTTTTACGCTTGCCGGAGCAACCACAAAAGCCGGTATGGTGGCAAGCCCGCTTGTCAGCCGTTTCGGTATCACCTGTCATTTTTCTCTTTATCAAAGTGAGGATATTGCCGCGATTATCCGCCGTTCGGCAGGCATTATGGATATCAAGATAGATGATGAAGCGGTTGCGCTGCTGTCCTGTTCCTCGCGTTTTACGCCCCGCGTTACTAACAGGCTGCTTCGCCGTATGCGGGACTTTGCACAGGTTAGTGAAAAAAACAGCATCATTAACCTTGAGCTTATCCGGTACGGACTTCAAAAACTTCAAATTGATAATCTTGGCTTGGAAAAACAGGATAGGGAAATATTAAAAATGATCATTGAGCGTTACAATGGCGGGCCTGTGGGCGCAGATACGCTTGCGATTTCGGTTGGGGACACGGTAGATACGCTTGAGGATTTTTACGAACCCTATCTTATTCAGGCAGGACTGATTGAACGGACAAGCAGGGGTAGAATGGCAACAGCGCTTGCCTACAGGCACCTGAATCTTCAGGGCAGCAGAGGACGTGATGAAGAGAACCGATTTTTATTTTGATCTTGATCCCGGGCATATAGCCCAGACGCCATCAGAAAAACGGGGCGAAAGCAGGCTTATGCTTTTGGACCGTTCGAGCGGGGAAACGGGTCATTATCTTGTCACTGATCTACCCTTTTTAATTGAGCCGGGATCTCTTATGGTCTTTAACAATTCCCGCGTAAGAAAAGCGCGAATTTTCGGTATTGATGAAAAAGGGCGGCAAAACGAATTTCTCCTGCTGGACATGTTAGCTGATCGACTTTCATGGAGAGTCATGACACGGCACAGCAAAAGACTAAAAGCAGGCATGGCAATACTCCTTCCTGACGGCAAAAATGCGCGGATCAATGCACGGGACGGGGAATACTTTGTTCTAACTTTTTCAGAAGCAATTGACGACACATGGCTTGACAGATACGGACACATCCCGCTCCCCCCTTATATTAAACGGAACGATTCCGGGGAAGACAGCGAGCGTTATCAAACGGTCTACTCAAAAGAAACAGGCTCTGTTGCCGCCCCGACTGCGGGGCTTCATTTTACCCGTGAACTCTTCGATATTCTCCGGGAAAAAGGTATTGAAACAAGTTTTATTACTTTACATGTGGGGCTTGGAACTTTTCTTCCGGTACGGACGGAAGATATCGAAGACCACGCCATGCACCGTGAATCTTTTTATATTGATGACGAGACGGCCTTGACCATTGAAAAAGCAAAGCACCAGGGGCGTAAGATCATAGCGGTCGGAACAACAAGCGCACGCACTTTGGAATCCGCATGGCAGGACGGGAAGCTGTGCCGCGGGGAGAACTCGACCAATATTTTTATTTACGGTTCTTATCAGTTTAAGCTTGTGGACAGACTATTTACGAATTTCCACACGCCTGAATCCAGTTTGCTGATGCTTGTTTCTGCGTTTTGTGCTCAAAACAGAAAAGCCGATGAGGGCAGAACAATGATCTTGGACGCATACCAAAAGGCGATAGAGGCAAACTACCGTTTTTTTAGTTACGGGGACGCCATGCTGATCATCTAGAGTTTATACAGAGGACGGTGCAGCGGATCTTCCGGCTTCTTGCAAGGCATTCAGTACGGCTTTCATTTTATTACGGCATTCCTCGTATTCGGTTTCCGGAACGCTGTCCGCGACTATGCCCGCACCTGAACGAACATAAACTTTATTGTTTTTCTTGTAGGCTATGCGGATTGAAATACAACTGTCCATGTTGCCGGCAAAACCGAGATAAGCGATTGCCCCGCCGTAAATGCCGCGTTTATAGTTTTCAAGCTCGTTGATGATTTCAATGGCTCTGATTTTCGGGGCTCCTGAGAGTGTACCGGCAGGCAGTACAGCGGAAATAGCGTCCATCACGCTCTTTTGCGGACAGATTTCCCCTCGTACTGTGGAGCCTATGTGCATTACATGGGAAAAACGCTGGATTGAAAGATATGTTTCCACGTTTACCGTGCCGAATTCACAGATTTTGCCCAGATCATTGCGGCCTAAATCAACGAGCATGTTATGTTCGGCAAGCTCTTTAGGGTCGCCAAGAAGCTCTCTTTCAAGCGCGGCATCTTCTTCCGGTGTTTTTCCGCGGGGGCGGGTACCGGCAAGGGGAAAAGTGAAAACCGTTCCGCCTGAATGCGGAAGGGCTGGGGGGCTGCCCTCCTCTTGATGGAGCTGTAAGCGCACCAGTGTTTCCGGCGAAGCGCCTGCAATTTCTATGTCGTCAGATGAAAAATAAAACATATACGGAGAGGGATTTGTTGTTCTTAGTACGCGGTAAATGTCAAAAATACTGCCGTCAACAGCCGCCTCGAGCTGATTCGATAACACCACCTGAAAGATATCTCCTTCAACAATGTAATGTTTTGCTTTTTCAACCATAGAGCAGTACTGTTCTTTGTTAAAAATCTCTTTAAAAGGACTTTTGATGCTAAGAGGCGCTATTTCAAGTTCTTCACCGTGTTCAAGGATACGTTTGATCCGTTCAATTTCGGTTAAGGCGCATTTATAGTTTTCCTCAAGGGCTTCTGTTTTTATATTGACAAAAATATACAGGCAGGATTTTAAATTATCCCAAACGATTAACTTATCGAAGAGCATGAGATCGCAATCTTTGAATATTTCGCCGCCCTGCGTCTCGAATTGTAAACGGGGAGCGCTGTATCGGACAAATTCAAATGAAAAATAGCCGACAAGGCCGCCGGTAAAAGGGGGGAGATCCTGGCCGGGAAAGACAAGAGAGAGCGGCGGGCTTTTGTGTTCGTTAAGGATTTGTTCGATATATTGTGAGGGATTACATCCGGGAAGCTCCATATCAATGCCGTTTTTCAGACGAACAGACCCGTTTAAACAGCTTAATTCAAGTTTTGGCTCAAATCCAAGAAATGTCCAGCGTCCCCATTGTTCTTTGTCTTCGAGACTTTCAAGGATAAAGCAATGGCGGCTTATGTTTTTAAATCGTTTAAAAATTTCAACAGGCGATTTTTGCGGGATATCTTTGCGCTCCCACACGGGAAGTACGTGAAAATCTTTTGCGAAAGATTGTAATATTTCAAGTGAACATTCGTTCATGAGGGCTCCTCTGATCACTTTAGCGAAAACACTTACGGAAGACAAGGCCATACCTCGCATCCTGTCTCGCAGCCATACCTCGCAGCCGGGTCATGTATCATATTGAATTGCTGATAAGTCGTGTACATTATTGTCATTGACAGAAGCGGGAAATCGGATTAATGTAGATTTCTGTTAGATAAAAATTAATTTCAAGGAGCTAGGCGAAGATGGCTATGGACAACAAAAAAATTATTCTTTGTGTGGATGATATGCCGGAAGTGCTTACCAACATTAATGCGGTTTTAAAGAAAAGTTATGATGTTCGTTCCGCAATTGATGCGAAATCCGCTTTTGCAATTCTTGAAACAACAAAAATTGACCTTCTTTTGCTTGATATTGAAATGCCCGGAACAAACGGAATTGATTTTTTCGAAAAACTGCAAAAAGACGAAAAGTTTAAAAATATTCCGGTTGTGTTTATTACCGCCAATTCCGAGGACAAAACCGTGCAAAAAGTCATCAAAAAAGGCGCAAAAGGCTATATTACAAAACCTTTTAATCCCGAAACTCTTCTGGATTCGGTGGCTTTTTTCTCCGAATAATCGGCAATTACAAACATAAATTCGAAAATTACCACTGCGGACGCTGTATCTCTCTTTAAGGCGTCCTCTGAGAGGGGAAAATTTGCGAAAAGGGGGACTTGAACCCCCACGCCTTGCGGCACCAGATCCTAAGTCTGACGTGTCTGCCAATTCCACCACTTTCGCGTTGAGGTACGGTAAGCGGGAAACGGGAGTCGGACCCGCGACATCCACCTTGGCAAGGTGGCGCTCTACCACTGAGCTATTCCCGCAGTTTTATTCTCATAAATTAATCGTTATTTTTAATTTTGTCAAGAGATTGCAGCGCGTTATTTTGTATCAAACACTTTTGATACTACCTTTAACTGTTCCGCAATGGCGATATGCTGCGGGCAATGTTCGGA
>JAITXS010000038.1 GCA_031284645.1 Spirochaetaceae bacterium
ATCCATACTTCATCCCGAAGCTATTCTTGACCCACAACAAGCAGTAAGAATTTCACCACGAGGGACACAAAGGAACACAAAGGTGAACAGGAAAAAATCATAAGACTAGCCCTGAGCAAGGGGCAAGGGGAGTTGGGTATTGGGTAGGGGCTTGCTGATAAAACCAAGACCCCATACCCTCTATACCCAAAACCCCAAGTAAGGGTAGGGGCTTCCTGGTAAAACCAAGACCCTATTACCCCAGGCCCAATTACCCTACTTTGACCCCTTACCCAAGCCCCTAATTATTGTATAATCTAATGCAAAATGGCCTATATAAAAAATATTTTCGATAAAAATTTTCTCGAATATGCCTCGTATGTAATTAAGGACAGGGCTATCCCCGATCTGGAAGACGGGCTTAAGCCTGTACAACGGCGTATCATGCATAGTCTTTTTGAAATGGACGACGGGAAGTTCCACAAAGTGGCAAATGTCGTGGGCCATTGTATGCAATACCATCCGCACGGGGATGCCTCGATAGGGGACGCGCTGGTTGTGCTGGCGTGCAAGGATTTTTTTATCGAAAAGCAGGGAAATTTCGGAAATATCTTTACCGGAGACCGGGCTTCGGCGGCACGTTATATTGAATGTCGGGCAACAGGGTTTTCCCGCGATATTTTTTATAACCCTAAAATCACGAAATTTGCGGATTCTTACGACGGCAGGAAAAAAGAACCCCTGCTTTTCCCCGCGAAAATCCCTGTCGCCCTGATTATCGGGGCTGAGGGAATTGCCGTTGGTATGTCGACAAAGATTCTACCGCATAATATTCTCGAAGTACTTGAGGCGGAGAAAGCCTGTCTTTCCGGCAAAGACTTTACGCTTTATCCTGATTTCCCTTCCGGCGCTTTTGTTGATGTTTCCGAGTACCGCGAAGGGAACGGAAAGGTTCTCGTGAGGGCAAAACTCGACACAAGCGACCCGAAAAAAATTGTTATCCGTGAATTGCCCTTTGGTTCAACAACAGAAAGCTTGATTGCCAGCGTAGAAAACGCAGCGAAAGCGGGCCGTTTAAAAATCCAATCCATTGATGACTATACAACGGAAAATGTCGAGATTGAAATTAAACTTGCCCGCGGGGTTTATTCCGAAGAAACGGTCGATGCACTGTATGCATGGACAGAATGTGAACAGATGATTTCTGTTCAGTTTTTGCTGATTAAAGAAAATTTTCCGTGTGTAATGACGGTAAGTGAGGTTCTCAAATATCATGCAAAACAGCTTGTCAGGATTTTAATCAAAGAACTTGAACTTGAAAAAAAAGAATTAACGGATAAGCTGCACTTAAGAAATCTGGAAAGAATTTTTATTGAGGAGAGGATTTACAAGGCTATTGAAAATCAAAAAACAGCCGAATCCGTAGCTAAGGCGGTTATAAAAGGTTTTTTACCGTTTATGAAAGAAGTCGGCTCAAGGCAAATCAGCGATGAAGATATTGAGCATCTTTTAAAAATCCCGATCCGGCGTATATCTTTGTACGATATTAACAAAGCGCGAAACGAGATGGATGAAATAAAAGCGCGTATCAAAGAGATTAACGCACACTTAAAAAACATCACGGCGTATGCACTTTCGTTTCTTGATGCTCTTATCGCAAAAATAAAGGCAAACGAGGATTTAGGGCACGGAGCACGGCGGACTGTCGTGAGTAAATTCGAAAAAACAAGCGTTAAAGAAGTTGTAAAAAAAGATTTAGCCTTAAAGTACGACAAGTCAAGCGGGTATGTCGGAACTACCGTTGGCGGCGATCTCGTCGCGGAAGTTTCGCCCTTTGACAGGATACTTATCATTAAACGCGGCGGGATCTGGACAGTACAGGATATTCAGGACAAAGTTTTTATCGGAGAAAACGCATGGTGGATCGGACTTGCAGACAAAGATGTCCTTGCGAAAACCGTATTTACCGTTATCTATAAAGACAAAAAAAGCGGATTGGCCTATATCAAGCGCTGTGTAATTGAAGGCTGGATCATGAATAAAGAGTACTCTCTTCTGACCGGCGCAGCCGCCGAAAGCGATGAACAGGAGAAGACCGAAATACTGCTTGTTTCGGCACAACAAAAATTTTCATTCACGCTGCGCTATGTGCCAAAACCCCGGCTTAAAGTGTTGGAAGAAGAATTTAAAGCACATAAATTTATCGTAAAAGGGATCAAAGCCGGCGGTGTGCGGCTTTCCGCAAAAGAAGTAAAGCGGGTCGATTTCAAAAAAGAAAAATAAATTTGAGCCATAAATTAAGGAAAATAGTATGACAGAAACAACGACATCGTGTACTTCAGGGACAGGTGGTGTTGAGCTGAATCAAACAGGTCACGGAGATATTGAAATTGATACAAGCTCCGGTATCTCCACGGAAGAACAACGAGAAATAATCG
Organism: Spirochaetaceae bacterium; assembly: GCA_031284645.1. Lineage (GTDB taxonomy): Bacteria > Spirochaetota > Spirochaetia > Treponematales > Breznakiellaceae > JAITXS01. The sequence continues at coordinate 2,418 of JAITXS010000038.1, forward strand.
CCAATATTGACGCGATTGCCGGAAAAAACCGTATATCTCATGCGCCGGAAAAAGTTAGTGCAAAAAAACGCGGAATTCGTTTCCCGCTTCTCATCAACATAGGTGCATTTTTTATCCTGATTGGCGGTATATTGATCTTATGGACTTTGTTCAAACAGAGCGATACGGTTATCAGAATGAAGAGCGGAGGATTTGACTCGGCGGAAGGCCGGCTTATTGAAGAAGTCCGCAATGAGTTTGATGCAGCGCGAGAGGAAATCAATAAGTTAAACGCCGATCTTGAGAGGGCAGCACTTTTTGAATGGCAGATGAGCGGATTTTTTAATACGGTGAACAGGCAGTTTCAGGAAGGAAACTTGCAGGCTGCACGGGGCAGCTTAATTGCGATGCGTGAATTTATTGATACGCCGTCATTCCGTGCCATACGGCAGATTGAGGAGCGGCGGGAAATCAATCTTGCCATGATCGAGACCATGACGCGCTTAATTGATGAATCAATCCGGACCAGCCGGGTTACCGAGGAGTTAAATATCGCGGCAAAACTTACCGGAGAGGCGCTGCGGGACAAAGAAAACGCCGAGGAGCAGAGAAGGCAGCTTGAGACGGAACGTGCCGGTGAGCAGGAAATCGCTCAGCGTACGATTGAGGGGCTGCGGGAACAAAACACGCGGAAAGACGCCGAGATTGCAGAAAGAGGGAACACGATAAGCGAACTGCAAAGGCAGGGCGCGGTTTTACAGCAGACGATTACAACACAGGAGCGGAATATAAATACGTTACAAACTCAGAATAATAATCTTAATCAGCAAATTAATGTCATTCGAGAGGCTCTTTCGAATAATAACGCTGAAAATACCGGAGGAGTGCAATGAGGTCTCCAAAAGAAGATGGTTTAGACCAAAAAATTATTGAAACAATTTCAAATTTATCGCCCAACGATAAAGCCCTTGAGATGGCAAAACTGCTCATTTCTGATCCTGAAATTCAGGCGCTTCAGGAATACGCAAATGATGTTTCTATAAAAAGACTCGGATTTAATGATCACGGCCCGGTGCATATGCGTATCGTTGCGTTAAATGCCGCGATTATGCTTGGATTCCTCCGCGAGGCACATATTAAAACAAGTCTGGAACAGGAAGATGCGGGGAGCTTCGATGACAGTGTTACCGCAGTGATTACAGCCGCTTTTCTCCATGATGCGGGAATGACTATCTCAAGACAAGATCACGAGTTACACAGTGCATATATTGCCATGCCTTTAATAGATCGCTTGTTACAGGAAGTCTATCATAATGATCTTGCGCGGCGTATCGCGATCCGTGCTATCGCCGTGGAAGGAATCATTGGGCACATGGGAGGGCGGCAAATTAATTCTCTGGAAGCGGGTATTGTTCAAATCGGCGATGGCTGCGACATGACAAAGGGAAGAGCAAGGATTTCAATAGCACTTTCAACCAAGCCGAAAGTCGGTGATATTCACCAGTACTCAGCGAATTCGATTGAAAAAGTGAGTATACGATCAGGCTCAAAAAAACCAATCCGCATTGATGTTGATATGTCAAGTGAAGTCGGCTTGTTTCAAGTCGAGGAAGTTTTGCTTGCTAAAATCGCAAAGAGTACTGCAAAGGGTTATATAGAATTATACGCGATTGTAAAAGACAAAGAGCCGAAAAGGTACCTTTAAACTTTTTATGACAAAAAATCTTACAACAGGTAAACCCGGATTAGTGATCCTGGCGTTTGCCGTGCCGCTTGTTATCGGGAATATCTTTCAACAACTATACAATATGGCTGATGCCTTTGTGGTCAGCCGTGAAATCGGTATTGAGGCGCTTGCCGCTGTTACCGGTACGGGCAGCCTTCAGTTTTTAATTTTAGGCTTTATCATGGGAACAACTGCCGGAGCCTCGATCATTACTGCGCAGCGCTTCGGCGCAGCGGACGAGGCCGGAGTGCGTAAGAGTTTTGCGGCTTCATTGGTGCTTTGTTTGCTGGTAACGCTTGTTATCATGGCAGTGAGTATCTCTACGTTAAAACCGCTTTTACGCCTTTTAAAAACGCCGAAAGAAATATTTGAGGACGCATACAGTTATTTTGTCGTGCTGCTTTGGGGAATGCCTGCGCTTATGCTCTTTAATCTTTTTTCAAACATGATGCGCGCGGTCGGCGACAGCAAAACACCGCTTTATTTTTTAATCGCAGCCTGTGTTATCAATATTATTCTTGATTATGTGTTTATACTGTTCTTTCACAGCGGCGTCATAGGAGCGGGAATCGCGACGGTTATCGCGCAGTTATTTTCGGCTCTTGCCTGTATTCCGCTTATCATCAAAAAATTCCCTGTTCTGCATATAAGACGCAAAGATTTAAAGATAGAAGCACAAGAAGCATGGACTCATATCAAAATCGCGCTGCCTGTCGGGTTTCAGTGGAGTATCATTGCAATTGGAACCATTACCGTAACCTTTTCGCTGAACGGCTTGGGTTACGAAGCGGTGGCCGCGTTTAATATCGGTCAGCGTATCGATCAATTTGCCGGAATGCCGCTGAACTCATACGGACAGGCAATGACCACTTTTGCGGCGCAGAATTTCGGTGCCCGAAAATTCGCACGCTTACGAACCGGTGCTTTGCAGGGAGCGATTATCGCCGCAGCGTTTAGTATTGTCATGGGCGGGGTTTTTGTTTTATTCGGCGGTAAAATCGCGGCAATCTTTTTAAAGGACAATCACGGCGCGATTGAATTAACACATCGCTATTTGCAGGTAATCGGTTGTTTTTTTGTGTTTCTTGCCCTGCTCTACACATTTCGCCAAACCATACAGGGCCTTGGTAATGCAGTGGTTCCGACGATTTCCGGCATAATCGAACTTCTGATGCGCTCCTTTGCCGCGCTGGTTTTAACGCGTTTTTTTGGTTACACCGGCCTCTGTTATGCAAGCCCGCTCGCATGGATAGGCTGCCTGATACCGCTCACTATCGCGATGATTTTACTGTTAAAAAAAATCCGCCGTCAGGAACTTAGTCAGAAATCCGTATTCTAAAGGAGCACGGCTCGTAGGGTTGAGGGCAGGGGGCAGGGGGATAGTAAATGTCAGATATCTTCCCCCACACATCTGAAAATAAAGGTCCGATGGACTTGGGTTAAGGGGACAGGATTGCTGATAGAACCAAAACCCGTGAGCCAATATCCTGCCCGTGCTTTCATGCTGCTGTTCTCTGTTTGCTGTTATGTATCTTTCGCTATTGAAGCACATTATCAGGCGTATTGCCGTTAATCGTCCCGCCCTTTTCATTAAATTTGGCGCTGAATTGTGTTGAAACGTATACGCCGCCACCCTGTGTTGCAGTGTTGTTTTTTATATTCCCGTTTGTAATGGTAAAATTGCCAAGCGGGGCAATATAAACTCCGCCGCCCCGAGCTGCATGGTTTTTGGTAATATTGCCGCCGCTCATAACGGCACTTCCGTGTCCGCCTACATGAATCGCGCCGCCTGTATCGGTGTCGCTGCCGCCATTATCTGTTATATCGCCGCCTGTCATCGTAAATGTCGTATCTTCAGTAACATAAACTGCGCCTCCATCCTGTCCGCCAATTGATGTTTTTGCGCTGTGGTTATTTTTTATTACACCGCCGCTCATTTCAAAGCTGCCTTTATAAATCATAACAGCAGCGCCGGAATCGCCAAAATTCCCGCTAATCTCGCCGCCTGCCATAATAAACTCGCCTTCACTTTCACTGCCGTGCTGACCTACTATGACAGCGCCGCCCCAAAGTGTTTTACCGCCGGTAAGCCTTAGCTTTTCTCCAAGCGTTACTTTATTGTTAGCGACATACAGAACACGCCCATCACCATTATTTTTGATGTTTGCATCCAGTACACCGCCTGAATCAGGATGACCTTGAAGAATAATAGGCGGGTACTTTCCTGTGCCGGAAATATCAACCATGCTTTTACTTGAACCAAAGTTACCGGATGCAATTATGGTACCGCTTATAATAATAGTTGCGGGCTCACCGGTTTTCCAGCTGCTTTTTTTGTAATCTGCGCTTATCAGTGAAAGCGCCTTACTGACTGTTGCAAGCGCTGATACATCGGACTGCCCGTCATTTGTATCTTTGCCGTTAGATGCAACATACCAGAATTTGGTGTTTACATCCGGAGTTTTGCCGCTGTCTTCTTGTGTATCGTCAGGAACGGTTGTACCGCCTCCGTTTGCTTTGTCATTACGGACACTTTCAGCTTGACCTATAATACTGCAGTTAATTAAAAAAAGGCAAAGCACAAAAAACGCCGCAATAAATATAAAGAAATGTCTTGAATTTTGTTTTATCATAATGAAACCTCATAAGTTGTAATATACTAAAATGTAATATACTAAGATGTAATTGAATGTGTCAAGCAGACAGAAAATGTGCTTGCGCTTTAAATTTATGCGGAAAGTTCGGACGGGACACGTGAGGTCTCATGCCTTCCGATGGAGTTTTTTCGCCGTTCTTGAACCGGAGACTTTATGTTTATTTTCCTTGCCGGAAAGTGAAGGCAGGAGCCATAGCGCGGATCACCCGTTGATTTCCCGCTAAATCTTTATAGACGACAATGTCGTGACAGCCGCTGTGTTGTAATAAAAGTGTTATATCAGGGATCTGTTCCGGGCTTGACTCTAAAAGAAGATAGCCGTTTTTAAAGAGGTGTTCCCATGCGCCCTCGATGATTTTCCGGACAAGATCCAAACCGTCTGTGCCGCCGTCCAGTGCTATAAGGGGCTCATGTTGTACTTCTTTTGAGAGCCGTACTATGTCTTTGGAAGGGATATAAGGCGGATTTGAAACGATAATATTAAAACGTCTGTTTATATGTTCAAAAAGATCGCTGTGTATAAAAACGGGCGGTTTGCGTCCTGTAAACGGAGGGGGGATCTGAGTCCCCGCAGAGGGGGGCGGGAACGGGGGGTGAAGCCCCACTTCCCCTGAAACAGGCTCTAAAGAAGCGGTAAACGAAAGATAATTTTTTTTCGCAACAGCAAGCGCGGGCTCCGAGATGTCCGAGGCATATATTTCGATTGATGCCCGCTCGTGCAACAGGGACAGGGCTATCGCGCCGGAACCGGTACATAGGTCAAGAACGGAGATGGGCGGGGAAACGGGATGTTCCTGCAAAAGCGCGGCTTCTTTCTGTTTGACGGTTTTGTTCCGTGTTAAACTATCGATACATTCTAATGCAGCTTCGACGAGGCTTTCTGTTTCGGGCCGGGGTACTAATACGTTTTCGTTTATATACAGGTCTAAATATCTGAACTCTTTGTGTCCGGTGATATACGCGGTACATTCTCCTTCGAGCCGTCGTGTTAGCTGTGTTATATAGTGTTGATAATCTTCGGGGCTTAGTTGATTGTCCATGTCTAAAATGAGGTGAGCGCGATCTTTGTGCAGGAGAGAGGACAATAAGAGTTCTGCGTCAAGCGATGGGGTTTCCATGCCTGCTTGACGTAATAGTTGTTTTCCCTGTGCGAGTACCGACTTGATTGTCATAAGGATTGGGGCTTTACGAGGCTGTTGCCGTTAAAAGTTCCTCTCGTGCGGAAAGTTTTAATGTCTCAAAAAGTTCCTCAAGGTCTCCTTGCATTATCAGGTCTAATTTGTAAAGGGTAAGGTTTACCCGGTGGTCGGTAAGCCGGTTTTGCGGGAAATTATAGGTGCGTATACGCTCGGAACGATCGCCTGAACCGATTTGGTTTTTGCGGGTCTGGGAGCGTTCAGCGTTTTTTTTGTTTTCCTCAAGTTCAAAAAGACGCGCTCTAAGCACGCGCATCGCCTTGGCTTTGTTTTTTATTTGGCTTTTCTCATCCTGCTGAATAACAACCAAGCCGGTCGGCAGGTGGGTAAGGCGCACTGCAGAGTCTGTTGTGTTGACGCACTGCCCTCCCGGGCCGCCGGCGCGCATAACATCAACACGAAGGTCTTCGGGTTTTATTTCGATTTCTGTTTCTTCGGCTTCAGGCAGCACGGCAACGGTAAGCGCCGATGTGTGGACACGTCCTGAACTTTCGGTTTCCGGCACACGCTGAACGCGGTGAGTGCCCGACTCATAACGGAGGTTCTCATAAACATTGTCGCCCGAGATTGAAAAAACAATTTCTTTATACCCGCCAAGCTCGGTTTCATTCAGGCTCATGATTTCAAATTTCCAGTTTTTTGTTTCGGCAAAACGCGAATACATACGGAATAAATCGGCGACAAAAAGCGCCGCTTCCTCTCCGCCGGTGCCCGCACGGATTTCCATGATGATATTTTTCTCGTCAAGCGGGTCGCGCGGGATAAGGAGGGTTTTTAATTGCTCATCGACCTTGGTCTGTTTTTCCTCTAATTCAGCAAGCTCTTCCCGTGCAAGATCGCAAAGCTCCCCGCTTTTCTCATTTTGGATCAGCCCCTTTGTGTCGGCAATGCGTCCCCTAAGTAAGACGAGTTCTTTGTTTGCTTCGAAAATCCCGCTTAAACGTGCGTGTTCTTTCATTGCCTCACGGTATTTCTTTTGATCTTTAACCAAATCAGGGTCTTGAATTAAACACGAGAGCTCCTCGTGTCTCTGTAAGAGCGAATCCAGTCTTTCGTTCAACGCATGAACTCCTTGTATTGCACTATTTTTGTTTTTGAGCTGCTTCCAAAAATTGAATTTTAGGGGCTCTCTCTGTTAGGGATCAGTATAAATGATATGATATTGCTTGAAAAGCAGGCAGGCGGCAATCGGGAGAACAAGACTGCCGCTTTTTTGTCCCCCCTTTAAAAATCAAAAAAAGGCGCGTATAATGCGCTATGTCTGAAATTCTTGACACAAAACCGAACGAGCACCGGCAGCCTGACGCAGCAAACAGGCTTGGAGTAGAACCTATCGGTCGACTCCTCCTCAAATTTTCTATTCCGGCTATAAGCGGTATGCTGCTCACTGCGCTTTACAATGTTGTGGACAGGGCATTTGTCGGACACGGCGTACACGAACTTGCCCTTGGCGGGCTTTCTCTTGTGCTTCCCCTGCAAACGCTTTCAATGGCCTTTGCCATGCTCTTTGGCATAGGCGCGGCAAATATGATTTCGATGCGGCTTGGACAGCGGCGTGTGGAAGAAGCTGAAAAGGCTTTAAACCATTGTTTTTGGCTTTTACTGATCTCCGGCTTAATCATCACCATTGCCGAACTTGCCCTGCTTGATCCCTTGCTTACCCAACTGGGAGCACAGGAAGGCAGCGATTCGATTAACTATGCGCGAAAATATTATCGAATTATTTTGATAGGAAATGTCTTTTTTGTTGTTGGCTTCGGGCTTTCACACAGCACCCGCGCTCAAGGCCTTCCGATGATTTCAATGATAGGTATGTTTATCGGTGCCGGTTTGAACCTGATACTTGACCCTATCTTTATTTTTGTATGCGACTGGGGTGTTGAAGGGGCAGCGATTGCTACCATTATTTCCCAGTTTTGTTCAACTGCTTGGATGCTTTACTTTAATTTGGGGAAAAAAGCCGTTATCAAATTGAAGATTCTCCCGTTTCATCCTTCGGCAAAAATTATCATATCAATTATGTCCTTTGGATCGGCGCAATTCCTCCTTCAATTTGTGATATCCTTTGTGCAGCTTTTGTTAAACAAAAGTATGGGTTGGTATGGGGTTGAATCCCTGGGTGTTGCCAACGGCGGCGACATTGCCGTATCGGGCATGAATATTGTCGGCACTCTTTCAATGTTAATACTGATGCCTGTCTTTGGCTTAAACCAGGGCGCTCAGCCTATTCTTGGATTTAATTACGGTGCGAAAAAATTTGATCGGGTACGCAAAACATTTATACTTTCTGCGCTGGGGGCAAGCTGTATATGTTTTGTTGGTTTTTTATTCGCTGAAATTTTTCCGCGCTTTCTGGTTGGTATGTTTGTATCGAACGGAAGCGCCGAATTAGTGATGTGGACAATCTGGGCGATTCGTGTATCTTCGATATTTTTACCGCTGAACGGATTTCAAATTATATCGGCAAATATGTTTGTTGTTACCGGTCGTCCTAAGACATCAATTTTTCTGGCAATGATGAGGCAGGTCATTGTTTTGATACCTTTCCTGCTTATTTTGGGAAAATTCTTCGGTATATACGGTGTGGTAAGCGCGATACCGGTTGCGGACGGTGTCTCCGCAATGGTAACATCAGTTATGATATTTCTTGAGTTAAAAAAATTAAAAAAACAAAGTGATGGGACTCTATGACTGCGGTAGTATTATGTGCGCTTGGAGCCGAGAAGGTTCTGAGTAATGAAATAAAAAAACTTGCTTCTTTTTTTAATATCAACTTTATTATACTTGAATCATTTTTCGGCAGGCTTCGTATTAAGACCGACAACAAAGGACTTTACTTTTTACTTATCGGATTGCGGACAGCCGACAGGGTGTTAATTGAATTAGCTTCGTATCCTGCCGAAGATTTTGGTGCTCTTTTTGACGGAGCGGCTCTTATTGATGCTGAAAATTTTATCCCGCGGGGAAGCGGACTTATTATTGACAAAGTGCGTTCGCGCAGCTCAAAACTTTTTTCCGGGAAAAGCATACAGTCTATCGTTCATAAAGCTTTAGCAGAAAGGCTCTGTTCAAAATACAAGATGAACCGTCTGCCGGAAGACAGTTTTAATGCGAAAATCAGGGTTTATCTCGAAAGAAACAGGGTTTCGGTTTTGCTTGATATAAGCGGAGACCCGCTTTATAAACGTGCGTACCGTCTGCAAGGTGGTCTTGCGCCGCTTAGGGAAAGCGCTGCCGCAGCGATTATTTTATTATCTTCGTGGAAAAGAAAATATCCTTTGTACGATCCGTTCTGCGGTTCGGGAACCATTGCGTTGGAAGCGGCGCTTTATGCTTGTGATATAGCGCCGGGACTTGGCCGGCAATTTTCTATTGACAAGTTGTTGATCGCCGATAAACAAAAAGAAAACGAGGTGCGTTCTCTCTACCGTGAACGAATAAATTTGTCCAATATCGTCCGTATTACCGGAAGCGACAAAGACAACGCTGCTATAGAGATCGCAAAACAAAACGCTGCACGGGCATGGGATATATACGGCCTTGCAAAACATAAAGAAAAAAATGACAGGCTTCTGGTCTTTAACAAATCAACGATGGAAGATGCCCGTTCTTTTGATGACAATGGTTTTATCATTACAAATCCGCCTTATGGGAACAGGTTAGGAGATAAGCAGGAAGCGGAAGAAAATTATAAAAATATGCCTGTTTTACAAAAGAATTTTCAGGGATGGAATATTGTTGTTATTTCTGATAATATTGATTTTGAAAATTTTTTTGGAAGCAAGGCCGAAACAAAAAAAGAGATAACAGACGGGGCTTATGCCTTATATATATACACGTATAACAAAAACATGATCCGTGATGAACATGAAAACAAAGAAGAACACGAACACGAACACGAAAGCGGACACAAGAAAAATACGCTCAAAGATGATCACAGAAGTGAAAAAAAAGGGGATATACCTAGAGATGAGTACGGAAGCGAAAAAAAGAAAATCAGACACACAGATGAATGTCTGAGCGAAAACGAACCACAAAAAAAAGAAAATACAAAAAGACAAAAATATACTTATACATGGTAGTATAAATATATAATGGATATAGCGGAGAAAAAATGCAACGGTCGGAGCATAATGAAAAACTGGATGAAACCTTAAAAGAAGCATTGGATGTTTTTGAGGAAGAAGGCTTTGAAAATACAACTTTTCAAAAAATAGCCGACCGTGCCAAGATTACCCGAACAAGTCTCTATCAATATTTTAAAAATAAACTCGATATTTTTCATTTTGGTATAAAAATATTTATGAAAGATATTGAGAACACAATCACAGAACTGAGCAAAGAGAGCAGTCTTAGCTCAACGGAAAAATTGATAAAATTAATGGATATTATTATGGAGACTCTCGAAAAAAACAAAAAGCTGCTTAGTGTTATTCTGGATTTTCTTGTTAATATTCATAAAGATACAGATGAATTAAATTATCACATACGAAGAAGGACCATACGGCTCCGCCATATTATCGCCGGTATCATCATTGACGGTATCCGTTCAGGAGAGCTGCGCCAAATTGATATACGGGCCGCAGGCGATATGTTTTTCGCTCTTATCGAATCGGTGATTTTTGAGCTTGTTCTTTTTAAAAGAACAAGCGTCCGTCCGCTTTTCCCTTCGTTTGAGGCAAGTATCCGCCTTTTGTCAAATACCCCTCCGTGTCCGCCAAACCCCGTACCCAAGGATGGCGGAGAGAATCAGGGCTCATAAACTTTCTTCTCATCTAAAAACCAAGAAGAAGGGTAATAGGGTTTTGGGTATGGGGTAGGGGATCTCTCATATAGCTAAACCCTTTACCCAATACCCTTGCCCCTATTTAGATCCTATTTCACCCCCAATACCCCTTTCAATAAGGCGGGAAAAGATCACCGCCTAAAGCGCTAAAGGCGGGGGATTTTTCTTGCCTCAAGCCATGTAAAAATTCTGCAAAAGCAACCTGGTAAGCACAGGCATCGGTAGTGCGCTCATATTTTACAGCGGGCAACGCATCAAGATTATTGCTTTCCGCAAGCGGCACAAAAGCGCTTTCTGACGATTCTGGAGCAAGCGCGGCATACTTATAATCCTTGAGTTGCAGCTTGACCAGAAAAATTAATAAGGTATAATAATTGGCACTATGGCTACCTGTCCCGATTAGTTGCAGCTGTTACATTTCGCTGTTACATTTCGCTGTTACGCCAACGTGATAATGTCCCCTCTATAGCAACGTGAAAATGTCCCCTCAGGTATAATAAGCCGAGGTAAAAATATGGCAAGGAAATTGCTCATGGGACAAAAAGAATTGCTA
>JAITXS010000053.1 GCA_031284645.1 Spirochaetaceae bacterium
TAGCAATTCTTTTTGTCCCATGAGCAATTTCCTTGCCATATTTTTACCTCGGCTTATTATACCTGAGGGGACATTTTCACGTTGCTATAGAGGGGACATTATCACGTTGGCGTAACACAAGATCATACAAAGAGATTCAGCATCTACTTTACAAATTCCTGCTGCGCCTGTCTTATTGCGCGTGATCATAAAATCCCGCGGCCCCTTGACACCAATCCCCTCATACCTTATAAATTGATTGATTAGCTCTCATGTTTTACGAGGATCTGCATGAAAAAGAAAGTTGTTGTTACCGGATTAGGAGCGATTTCGCCCATAGGCAATAGTGTTGATGAATTTAAAGCGGGTCTTAAAGCCGGAAAAAACGGTGTTGCTTTGACTTCTGCGTTTGACACCAGTGATTTTGCCGTTAAAATTTCTGCTGAAGTAAAAGATTTTAATCCCGAACAATGGATGGATAAAAAAGAAGCGCGGAAAATGGCGCGTTTTACCCAGTTTGCGGTTGCTGCAGCATCTCAGGCGCTCAGTCAGGCAGGTCTTATTGATGCTGTTGGTGAAAACAAAAAAATAAGCTGTAATCCTGAGCGGGCGGCGGTTGTGCTTGGTAACGGCATCGGGGGCTTTGAAATTGTAAGCGAAGCTTTCCGTAAACTTTTTTATTCCGGCCCCTCACGAATGCCGCCGTTAACGGTCCCTTTGATGATCGCTAACGAAGCGGCGGCCAATATTTCGATGATTTATGGGTTGAAGGGCCCCTGTTATACTCAGGTTACCGCCTGTGCTTCCGGGGTTGACGGTTTGGGGCAGGCTATGGATTTAATCCGCGCCGACCGTTGTGATGTTGTTGTTGCGGGGGGCACGGAAGCTTGTGTCATTCCTTTTGGAGTCGGTGGTTTTTCTGTACTAAAGACGCTTTCAACACGTAACGAAGAACCACAGAAGGCAAGCCGCCCTTTTGATAAAGACAGAGATGGTTTTGTTTTGGGGGAAGGATCCGGCATACTTGTTCTTGAAAGTGAAGAACATGCAAAAGCACGCGGCGCAACAATTCTTGCCGAGTTTGCAGGCTACGGTGCCACAGGCGATGCCTATCATTTAACATCCCCCGACCCAAGCGGCGATGGCTGCGCCCGGGCAATCACGCTGGCGATTCGGGATGCAGAACTAAGCCCGCAGGATATACAGTATTATAATGCTCACGGTACATCAACTGTGATCAACGATATTACCGAAACAAGAGCAATAAAGACGGCTTTTGGGGATTACGCAAACAAACTTAAAATATCCGGTACCAAGAGCATGATCGGGCACTGCATTGCCGGCGGCGGCGGGCTTGAAGCAATCGTCTGTATACTCGCGATTCGCGAAGGATTTTTTCCGCCGACAATCAATCTGGATCATCCTGATCCTGAATGTGATTTGGATTACGTGCCGCATAAAACTCAGTTTGGTGAAATAAACGCTGCCGCTTCGGGGAACCTCGGGTTTGGCGGTCATAACGGAGTGGTCGTATTTAAAAAATATTAGGCCAGGATGAAAATCAGGCCGCACTATAAAATAACGACACGTTGTTTTGCTTAAGAGTTATGCAAAACAGGGAGACACGCACCGGCAGTCTATTTTGCGCTTATTGAGGATGGGCGTAATTTTATAAAAATCTGTAAACAAATGCCGTGTACGGGTTGCAAGATGCGGGTCTTAATGGTTTTAAGGGATTTTTTGAAAGGAGGATAGCGTATGAGCGAGATAGAAAATTTATTACCGCATCGCAAGCCGTTTCTTTTTGTTGATGATATTATCGAAACAAACGAAGAAAAGATCATTGCCGAACACATTTTTAGCGAAGAGGAATTCTTTTTTAAAGGACATTTCCCGGGCTATCCTCTTGTGCCCGGTGTTATTTTAATTGAAACAATGGCACAGTCAGGCGGCGCCGGTCTGCGAAAACAAGGCATACTCGGTCAGTCTGCACTTTTTTTTCTGGCAAGCGTTGATAAAGTTAAATTCCGCCGACAGGTGCGTCCGGGCGATAAAGTACGCTCGGAAATAAGCAATTTACGTTTATCACCTAAAATGATAAAACAGGCCGGTAAGGCCTATGTCGGTGATGAGCTTGCCGCCGAAGCAGAATGGATGTGTATAATAGGAGCGCAATAATGCCCATAATTAAAGCGATGGTTCGGAATAATATCTGTATTAACAGTCATCCGGCAGGATGTGTGAAAATCGTTGAAGACGAGATTGAATACACAAAAAAATATTTTGCCACAGAAAAAATTGTCGGTGCGCCGAAATTGGCGCTGGTCATCGGTTGTTCTACTGGTTACGGACTTGCCTCACGTATCGCGCTTGAGTTTGGGTGTAATACGGTAACAGTGGGAATCTCTTTTGAAAAAGAGGGCAGCGGCACAAAGCCGGGAACCCCGGGCTTTTATAACAATCTTGCCTTTGAAAGATCATGCGAAAAAGCGGGGCTTGCCGCGAAAACCTTAAACGGGGATGCTTATTCGCACGACATGAAAAATAAAGTCATTGATAGTGTAAAAAAAATAGCACAGGAAGCGGGAATTCCGGCAAAAATAGATTTAATTGTCTATTCTCTTGCTTCTCCGGTAAGAACTGATCCCGAAGTCGGCGTTATGTATAAATCGGTCATTAAACCCATAGGATCGATTTACTCCGGCAGTACGATTGATATAATGAGCGCTCAAATAAATCAGACAAGCGTGGAACCGGCAACAGAAGAAGAAATTATCAACACGATTAAAGTAATGGGCGGCGAAGACTGGGAAATATGGATGAATGTGCTTGGCAAGGCAGATGTCTTGGCGGACGATGTTCGAAGCGTTGCATACACGTATATAGGCCCTGAACTTTCATGGGCGATTTATAAAAACGGTACGATAGGACAGGCAAAACAGGATCTTGAGCGGGCGGCGAAGGCAATTAATCAAAAATTCGGACGTACCGTTGCTTTTATTTCGGTGAACAAGGCTGCCGTTACCAGGGCAAGCGCCGTTATTCCGATTATACCATTTTATATATCCTGTTTATTTCGTGTGATGAAGGATATGAAAATCCATGAAGGCTGTATTGAGCAGATGTGCAGATTATATAAGGATCACGTGTACCGCGCTGAAGCGGCGCAAGACAGCACAAAAATTCCGGTTGATGAAAAAGGCTTGATACGGCTTGACGATTGGGAGATGCGGGACGATGTTCAAAAGGCGACTATTGATAGAATGGGGAAAATCACCCAAGAGAATATTTTTACTGAAAGCGATGTTCAGGGATTTAAACATGATTTTCTGGCAGTGCATGGTTTTGATGTGGAAGGTGTCGATTACGAAAGTGACGTTGTGACGGATACAATTTAAATAGACAAGCCTTGCCGCTTTCCAAAAAGCGCAGGTCTTATTAGTTTTGGAGTAAAGAAAACATGGATGATAATTTTTATTTAGCATTAGTCGATAAATTCGAAAAGTCCTCGATCACTGATTTGGAATTTTCAGTTGGTAAAATACGTTTGATTTTACGTAAGAATGGGGCAGGGAAAGGAGAGCCGACACCTGAAACTAAAAACAGCCGTTTCCCAAATATGCTGCGAAGGGAAGCAGCAAAAGCCTCATCGTCTGAAAGTACCCTTTCCCAAGACGAAGTGAATAAAATTTTGGCGGGGGGCATCAGCCACAAAAAAGACGAGACTCATCAGGAGGCACCCGCGCTTACCATAACATCGCCGATTGTCGCGACCTTTTATGCTTCCCCGGGACCGGACTCTCCTCCCTTTGTGCGTAAGGGAGAGAAAATAAAAAAAGGCCAAACACTCTGTGTCCTTGAAGCAATGAAAATGATGAATCATCTTGAAGCGGAATACGATTGTGAAATACTGGATGTAAAAGCCTCAAGTGGAGATTTAGTGGAGTTCGCTCAGGTTCTTTTTGAGGTGAAAAAGATTTAGGGGATGGAACTTCCCGTTTTCCACTCCGAAGAACAGGGATTATCTTGATAAAAAAATTATTAATAGCAAACCGCGGTGAGATTGCCGTGCGTGTTATTCGTGCCTGTAAAGAGATGGGGATTGAGACTGTCGCAGTGTATTCCAGCGCCGATAAAGAAAGCCTTCATGTAAAAATGGCGGACAGCGCTGTCTGTGTAGGCCCTCCTGCCGCATCCCGGTCATATCTGGTAAAAGAAAACTTAATACAGGCAGCCTTAAAAACGGGCTGCGAGGCACTTCATCCGGGAGTCGGATTTCTTTCGGAAAGCGCTGATTTTGCCCGTGCGGTAACAGAGTCCGGTTTAATTTTTATCGGCCCGCACTATGATGTTATTGCCCTGTTAGGTGATAAAGTAAAAGCGCGCAAGACGGCAAAACATTTCGGCCTGCCAATAACACCGGGTACGGAAAACGCTGTTTCCGGAGTGCAGGAAGCGCTCAAAGCCCTTGAAACACTCCCCCTTCCGGTTATTATCAAGGCTGCCGGCGGCGGCGGCGGCAAGGGGATGAGAATAGTCCGTCATAAAAACGAAATTGCCGAAAATCTTGAAATCGCGATACGGGAAGCTGAGGCAAATTTTGCCGATGGCAGGGTTTTTATTGAACGCTATATTGAAAACCCCCGCCATGTAGAATTACAGATTTTATCCGACGGCAATGGTAAGGTTGTCGTGCTTGGCGAGAGAGATTGTTCGGTGCAGCGTAATCATCAAAAGCTCATTGAAGAAAGCCCATCGCCCGCAGTCAGCGATGATATGCGTTTTGTTATGAAAGAAGGTGCTCTCGCCATGTTTCGGGAATTAAAATATCAAGGCGCGGGCACCATAGAATTTCTTGTTGAAAACGATCAGTTTTATTTTATGGAAGTGAATGCCCGCGTTCAGGTTGAACATCCGGTAAGCGAGTTTGTTAGTAATACCGATATTATTCGGGAGCAGATTCTTGCCTGTACAAGCGGTAAAATGGATATAGATTCGGAAAATATTACCCTCAGCGGTGCGGCAATTGAATGCCGGATAAACGCGCTTTCTCCGGGTAAAATTACGAGACTTGAGACCCCCGGCGGCCCGGGTGTGCGCTTTGATTCGTTTTTATACAATGGTTGTTTTGTGCCGCCTTATTACGATTCTATGGTCGCGAAATTAATCGTATATTCTGCGACACGCGATAGGGCAATCGCAAGAATGAAACGCGCTTTAGACGAACTGTGTATTGAAGGGATAAAAACAAACAGAGAAGAACAGATAAGCATCATTAATCATCCGGTGTTTCGTTCGGGGAAATTCGGAACGAGTTTTATCAAGGATGAGATAGAATCAAAAAACGGAGGACAGTGAGCCTGCTTTCCCTGTTTATCTGCAGAATGATTTTTTAGAGGAGAGTTTACATGGCAGAACAAAAAGATCTTTGCCCGCGTTGTGGTATAAAACAAGACAAATATGCAATTGAAAATGCGTTATTCACCTGCCCTGCGTGTCAGTATCATTACAGGATGGAGCCGACAGACAGGATTAAATATATCGCTGATGAAAATACTTTTGAGGAATTTTCAGAGAACATAAAATCGCGAAACCCTATAGCCCTTTCCGGTTATGAAGAAAAACTTTCCGAGGCAGCACATAAAACAAATATGAGGGATGCGGTTACCACCGGTACCTGTAAGATTAACGGGAAGCCCGTGGTGCTTGCCTTAATGTCATTTAATTTTATGGGCGGTTCTATGGGTTCCGTTGTAGGTGAAAAGATTTCAAGAGCGCTTCTCAAAGGAGCAAACGAAGATATTCCCGTGATCATTTACGCGACCTCAGGGGGGGCGCGTATGCAGGAAGGCGTGTTTAGTTTAATGCAGATGGCAAAAACATCCCGCGCTGCCGCGGTACTTGATAAAGCGGGGGTACCCTATTTTGTGATACTCTGCGATCCCACGACAGGCGGCGTAACTGCGTCCTTTGCGATGCTTGCCGACATTATCATAGCGGAGCCTGACGCTTTGATTGGCTTTGCCGGCCCCCGGGTGATTGAGGGAACCATACGGCAGAGCCTGCCGGAAGGTTTTCAACGCGCCGAATTTCAGTTGAAACGGGGTTTTGTTGATTTAATTGTAACACGGCAAGAGCAAAAATCCGTCATATCCCGCTTGATTGATCTGCATCCTCGTGTTGGAGAGAGAACCGGTATGGAAAGGGAAATATAATGAATGACGAATTCAACAGCAAAGAATTAAAAGATAAAATTGATGAATTAAGGAGTCTCGCCTCCGCTTCCGGTATAGATCTGTCCGGTGAACTGAAGGGTATTGAAGATAAGCTAAAAGGATACTCGAAAACCGAAAATGTATGGAGACGTGTCGGACTTGCCCGTCATCCTATGCGGCCTTATGCAATGGATTATATTGTGCGTATCTTTTCTGATTTTATCGAATTGCACGGAGATCGCTGTTTCGGCGATGATCCGGCGATTATCGGCGGATTGGGTTTTCTTGAGGGTAGAGCTGTTACGATACTTGCCAATCAAAAGGGCAGAACCTTAAAAGAAAATGTCTTTCGAAATCACGGCATGGGGAATCCCGAAGGATACCGGAAAGCTTTACGCCTGGCGAAAGAAGCGGAGAAGTTTCATCGTCCTATCATCACTTTTGTTGACACGACCGGAGCGTATCCGGGCTTGGGTGCCGAGGAACGGGGTATCGGAGAGGCAATCGCGCGGAATTTGCGGGATTTCAGCCAGCTTCAAATTCCGATAATCTGTGTGATTATCGGAGAGGGCGGGTCCGGCGGGGCGCTTGGTCTTTGTGTGGGTGATAAAATTTATATGCTTGAAAATGCGATTTATTCGGTTATCAGTCCCGAGGGCTGTGCTTCAATTTTGTTGCACGATTCCTCAAAGGCAAAAGACGCCGCCGCGATGCTCCGTATTACCAGTGCAGACCTTCTTGAGTTTAATTTGGTAAACGGCGTTATCCCCGAGCCGGAAGGCGGCGCTCACGCCAATGTAGAGGAAACCGCAGGGAACATAAAAGAGCTCCTTGTTCGCGAGTTAAACGATTTATGCAGGCACCGGCCGGAAGTTGTCGTCCGTTACCGGAATCAAAAAATCAGAACAATGGGAATATGGAGCGAGTAGAGCGCGGTATGTCTGATGGTAATATCCTTATAGGTCTTACCGGTCTTTCCTGTTCGGGGAAAAATTATCTTTCCCTTTTGTTTGAAAAACGGGGTTTCGCGGTTTTAGATGCCGATAAACTTGCCCATACGGTGCTTGAAGATCAAAAAGAGTTTATTATCTCCCGTTGGGGTACAGATATTCTTGATTGTACCGGTACGATTAACAGAAAAGCGCTGGGCAAGGCCGTGTTCGGTAAAAAAGAAGAACTTTCAGCTCTGGAAGGCATACTGTATCCCCGGATAAACGAAAAAACCCTGGAATGGATCGCGGAAAATAAGGATAAGAGCAGGATTATAAATGCCGCCGTCCTGCACAAATCCGTTGCTTTTGAAAAGCTTGATTGTATTGTTATTGTTAAAGCTCCCTATCTTGTCAGGTTGTTTCGCGCAAAATCTCGGGGAAACTACAGCTTTGATGAAATTATAAAACGCTTTAAAAGCCAAAAAAAATTTAACTCTCAATATTTTGGAAAAAATGCCGATACTTTTACTATATGTAATGGGGGGATAGGTGTAGGCACCTGTTTTTTCCGCAGAAATCTCGAAAAAAATATTGATAAACTTTGCCTTAGATTAAAAAAGATAAGCGAAAATAAAAAAGTAAAAACGATGTAACGCTCCCGCTCTATTTGGTATTGATATATTCAAAAAGATGGGGTTGAGCTTGCATTGAATAAAAGGATTGGGAGTAAATATATAGCTATGGAAAAGAAAAAATTATTGCTTGTTTCGGTATCGGTCGGTTTATTTTTAGTTATCGTTATAGGCGCATCGATATTGGCATTTTCGCCGCGCAGCCATTCCGCCGTGGAGACACTCAATACTCAAGCGGCGCTTAAAAAATCCGGCTCAAATCCTGTTGCACCGGGTTTATCATCTGTCAGCGCCGGAAATATCGAAGACGGAAACGATGGAATCAATTTTCCGCCCGGTGTAAAATTACTCCCGCCCCCGGTAAGTTCTGGTTCTCCGGAAGGCAGTGTTCTCAACAGTTCGGAAATCGGGAACACGGAAGCAGCGATAAAAGTTGAACGCGCAGGCGAGGGAACACAGGCTTATCTTACGATTCCAAGCCCATCGAACGGTTCTTCACCGGTCAACACAGAACGCGCCGGTGAAAAAGACGCAAATGTCCGCTTTGAACCGCCGAAAAGCAGCACGCACACGGAAATCGCAAGTGTCCCCGTCCGTCCGGTAAAAAAAGAAGCTGCCCCGGTATCGAATAAATCATCCAGGCCGGCAGAAAAAAAGTCTGTCGCACCGGTAAAAAGCGAAACAAAAGAGGTGGCGGGCAGCACAAAACAATCCCGCAGCGATTATTGGGTACAAGCCGGTTCTTTTTCCCAAAAAAGCCGTGCGGACAACACAAAATCATTTCTTGCTGAAAAAGGTATAGGCGCTATTATTATCGGGAGCAATGTAAACGGTAAAACCGTCTATCGCGTCCGGGTTGGGCCGTACACATCTCAATCCGAGGCAAATTATTGGCTTTCTCTTATTAAAGAAATTGACGGCATGAACGATAGTCTTGTCTGGAAAAGCACGACCAATCTATAAGGTTG